>NZ_JBEPQT010000014.1:0-193685 GCF_040547985.1 Bradyrhizobium sp. LB14.3 | reverse complement strand
CCGAGACCCGCATAATCCACCGAACCGCCGTATACGGACCCGTACGTACGGTGGTGTGGGAGGGGCGACGCCGCGAGGCGTCCCCCTATCCCGATCTGCGACGGCACGATTGCGGGCGCTCGCAATGGCTATGTTGTCCAGCTGCGCTTGAAACTCAGCTCTCGTGTGCCGGCCGCAGCGCGTCCGGACACGAGAGGGACGCGTATCGTCACCACACTCCGTCATTGCGAGCGAGGGCGCCAAACATTGTCAGACTGCCTTGTCCTCGATCAGCAGCGGGCAATGCATGTATGCCCGGCCATGAGCGAAACAGTTCGAGTTTTAGACTAGGCAGCGCTGTCAACCTGATGCGCTACCGCCAGGCGTGGCGGCCAATTAGACCGGCCGGGGTAACCTGCGCCAAAACCCAACAATTGAAATCCGCGAAAGAACCGCCGCCTCAAATCGTTCGAGCTGGTCTCTGAGCCGAAGTGCATGTTTCTCGACGAGGTGCCAGGAAGCGACTGCGACGCCAAAGGCAATCGGCAGGCTGATCAGGACGTTCAGATACCAGCACTGAACCGATGGGCCAACCGCTGCAACGCACTGCTGGATGACAAATCCGTAGAGATACATTCCGTAAGAGTAGTCGCCGGACGACACGATCCAGCTTCGCCGCGGATTCATGAGCCCCAGATAACACGCGACATAGGCAGCGGGCACGACAAAAATCGCGTCGCCGCGTCCGCCGGCCATTCCGGCGGCGCAAAGCACAAGCGCAAACAGGCACGCCGCCCGGTTGAACGGTACCTTGTCGCGCCAGAGGTAGAAGCCAACACCTAAAAGGAAAGAGAACACAAGAAGGTGCGGGCGAAGGTGAATGAACAGTTCGTCCGAATGGTAGATATCGTAGCAGACGAGCCCGATCTGGGCGAACACCAGGAACCCGAGGTATAGCACCCTGTTGAAGCAAATCGTGGTCGCGGCAAGAAGCGCTAGCATGGCGTAGCACCACAGCTCATACGGCACCGTCCAAAGCTGAGCATTCACCAGATCGGGGGCTGGATTGTGAAGAAATACGCCCGGGAGTTCAAAGTGCATGTCGCCGACGACGTTGAGAAAATAGACATGGAATCTCGAGTCCGCAAAGTATTGGGCCAAGGGTATCGCGGTGAAGATCGGGCCGATGATGACGGCCGAGAGCGTCGTCTCGACCACGAGTGCGGGCGCAATGCGAAGCACGCGCAGGCCGATAAACGAAAGCAGGCTCTTGCACCTCAACAAGCTGGCCGTCACCAAAAACCCGCTCAAGGTGAAGAAGAGCGCAAGGATCATTGCGTTTACCGTGCGAAAATGGCCCACTATCTCCATCGCCCGACCGAGCCCAAGGGTGACGTTCGCGCTGTGCAGGCAGATAACGGCCGCCGCCAGCGCAATCCGCATGTAGTCGAAACCTGCGGGCCGATTGCGCGAAAGAGCCAGCTGATCAGCGAGGTTGAACATGATTGCGTTTCCCAGAGACACCTACGTCTCCCGAAACTATCGAATAGCGAACTAAGGCCGTGTAAACGGCGGACGTTGCAATTTCGGCGCGCCCAACGCGGGGCATCGCGCATTTCGCGCGGTACATTCCAGCCATCATCGGAAGCGCCGGTTAAGGTTATTTGTTTGATCAAACAATTCGTCGAATTTTGCCAGACGGTCAACTCCACGAGGCGACGGGCGCATGAATCGAAGCGCAGCGGTGTCAATTGGCTCGCAAGGCTGCTTCACGCTTGGAAGCTGACATCTCATTGTAATACGTACATGGCCTACCGTCCCGTCCTCACCTCGACGGCGTCGCCATTGCATCTTTCGCATCATCCCGCACGTGAATCACCGCGATATTGTCCGCATAGAGCCGCTTCCAGCCCTTGATGTGATCGAGCACTTGCGCTGCGGGCGAGTCCGCGGTCAGCAGGGTGGCGTCGATCCGGTGGTCCTCGAGCAGCCGCGTCAGATTGTCGAGCTTCTTGAGCTCCACGGCCTTGAGGAAATCCATGACGAAGGTTTCGCCGTAGAGCTCGGCGCGGCCGTCGATGAAGACCGGGATGTCGCGGGAGATCAGATAGCCGCCGAACTGGTTGGCGTTGAAGATGCGCTGGGCTTTTCGTTGCTCGAGCAGGTCAACGGCGGCAACCGGTGTCTGGTCCATCGTGAAGGTGAAGCGGTGATGCGACATGTAGAGCGACGTCGAGGTCCAGCCGGCGGCCACGATCATCAGCGCGGCCGTTGCGGTGACATAGCGGGAGGCCCAGCTCTCGCTGCCTTGCGTGCCAGGCCGCGGCAGCGCGGATCGTTCGCCGAGCGGCTTGGCCAGCACCAGCGGCACCAGGAAGGCAAAGGCCTCGATGCTCCTGGCATGGGTGAGCGCCATCCAGGTCAGGAGCAGGATCAGAACAATGCGCGGCGGCGAGAGCGTCAGGCCGCGATACAGCCCGATCGCGATCAGGCCGAACAGCGCGCCTTCGAATGCGTTGAAGGATGCGAAGCTCGCGGGCGACCATTCCGAGATGAGCGTCAGCAGCTCGCCGAGATTGAGGATGTTGGTCGCGCCGAGCAATGTACGCCAGCCGTAGGGGGTGACGCAGCTTGCAGCGAGTGCCGCAACGCCGAACAGGAACCAGCGCGACAGCAGCCTGACCTGCTTGCCGGAGTCCATGCCCCAGAGCGCCACGAAGGACATCGGGCCGATCAGCGCCAGGCCCAGCACGAAGCCGCCATGCAGGTTCGACCACAGCGACATCAGCGGCAGCCAGTACCATGACGGCACGTCCTTGCGGTCGGCCGCGGTCATCAATATGCCGACCCACGCGATCATTACGGGCAGCGCCAGCATGTGCGGCCGCGCCAGGATGTGATGTAGCGACACCACGACCGCGAACATCGCGAACAGGACCGCGCGCGGAATTTCCAGATGGGCCTCGAGCAGATCGACCAGGATTGCCGCCGACAATGCGACCGCAAGCGCGGTGAGGATCACCGGGCCGGCCCAGCCCCATTGCGCATAGGAGAGGGCGAACAGCACCTGCGACAGCCATGAGGTCGAAACCCAGGGCGTCCCCGGCCGGGTGAAGGAATAGAAATCCGTGTAGGGAAGCGCGTGGTGATCGAGGATCCATTGCCCGATCTTGATCTGCCAGAACGAGTCGGAATCCTGAAGCAGCGTGTCGCCGAAATATACGAAGAACAGATAGGTGCCCGCGCCGACGCACAGCGGCACCAGGGCCCGCGCACGACTCTGCGTCGCGATGCTGTTGGCAAAGGAAAGCGACATGCCGCCTCGTCGTCCTGTTGTTCTTGTCGAGTTGCGGGAGGAGATGAGGATGAACCGTCGCGCTTAAGGTTGTTGTTGAGCCTGATCCGGAAAACCGCTTCACAGCTTTCCGGATCATGCCCGGGCAGGCATTGGACCACGGCGGTCATAACTTCGGGTAAACCGGCGGTGCCAAGCCGGTTTCATGTCTCGATAATTTAACGGATTTTTTTGGATTTCGGTTTACCATCGGCGAATCCACGCAAACCGCTCGGTGTTTCCGCAGTCGAATTAACTGCGGCGCAATTTTTTGCCACTACGTTCGGTTCCATGGTCGGGCGGCGCTGGGAAGCCGAAAAGACCGGATCAGTTGTAGCCTCGTGTACCTTTTTGGAGCAGTCATGAAGAACCTCGTTGCGCGTTTCCTGAACGATGAATCCGGCGCCACCGCCATTGAATACGGTCTGATCGCCGCCGGCATCGCGCTGGCGATCATCACGGTCGTCAACAACCTCGGCAGCACGCTGAACACCAAATTCACCTCGATCTCGACCAGCCTCAAGTAAGGCCGGACGAACCGGGAATCTTAGAGAGCCCCGTCCTCGACGGGGCTCTTTTCATTTGGACGATGATTTTCGTCTCTTGCAGTCCGTGCAGTTGTAGGCTGGCAAGGCATCTGCCGCAGCTCGAAGAACGCAAGACGGAAGCGTGTCCGCCGTCGAGAATATCGGATACTGAGGGTTGCTGGTGGCACGGCGCTACGCGCCTTTGCGAAATCCTGCCGCAACTTGCCGCCTGTCATTCCGCGAGGCTGGTCTGCCAGACCGGCGACGGAGCAGGCGCGACAGACGTTCGCGACGCCCGGCCGTGCCATTGCAGATAGAACTTCGCCGCCCAGATCGACGCTGCGGCGACCGCGATGCCGCCGGCGACGTCGATGATGTAATGCGCGCCGATCACCGGCGTCGCTGCAATCATCAGGAGATTGAGCGCGGCCGCGATGCCGCCGAGGCCGCGCACCGGCCACAGCGCCCACATGTAGAGCACGGCCGATGCGGCGTGGAAGCTCGGAAACGAGACGATGCCGGAGAGGAAGAACAGCCGGAGTTCGTGCAGGCTGTCGTCGCGAAGTGCGAGGATGTCGCGCAACTGTCCGGCATAGACCACCGTGCTGATCTCGGGGAAATGCGCAGCGGACAGTTGCAGTCCCCAATAGGTGCCGATCGCGGGCACGACGGCGGAGATCGCGATGGTGATCGCGAGCGCGAGGCTCATCGCCAGCATGAACAACTGCAGCCGCACATAGCGCGCCGTCAGCGCCAGCACGATGGGGACGCCGAGCAGCGGCAATTTGATCAGCCCGTATCCGCGAGCGAGCACGTCCGCGAGCCAGGGATGGTCGTTGACGTATCGCGCGATCGGTTCGGGATCGAGGCCGAGCGCACGGTCGATCGCAAGCAGCGCCTGGTCCTGCAGCGGCCAGTTCAGTTTGCCCGCGACGTAGCTGAGCGGTCCGACGATGGCGCAGGTGAGAATGATCTGTCCGATCGTGCCGAGCGAAAACAGCAGCTTCGGGTCGGCAAGCTCGCCTTTGACGATGCGGTGGCCATAGGCCAGCGCGAGCAGGACCGCAGCGACCGCCAGCGTCACGCCGTAGGCGACAGGCTCGAGGCTCAGGCCGGTCAAGGGGAGGCCGAATGCCAGCAGGCTGCCCATGGCTACGATGGGAAGCCAGTTCAGGTGGAAGAGCTGCCAGGCGGTCCGGGCGTCCGTGTCGACCATGCTGCACCGAGGTGGGATCGCAGTACCGCAGCACAGTCGCGGAGCAGGTTTAAGATGGCGGTAACGTTCGTGGTTACCCCTTCGCCAAACCGGTTGGCGACGTTTTTAGCTGTTTTGAGGTTTTCGCTTTTTTCGCGCGATGCTTCATGCATTTGCACCTTGTCATGCAGTTTGAATAGTTGTTCAGTCCTTGCGGGGCGATTTGCGGCATCAGTGACGAAGCGTTCGGCCGCAGGGCGTGCGGCTGGCGTGTGGGACAGGAAGCGCGCCATGGTTTATCGGCGGACGCATCAAGTAGTGAAGCGCCTTGCGGCAAGGCGCAGTGCGATACTGGCGGCGGCGCGGGAGGCGGCGGCGGAAGGCGGGATGGCGGCGGTGCAGATTGCGCCGGTCGCGGTTCGCGCCAGCGTCGCTGCGGGTACGGTCTACCGCTACTTCCCCTCCAAGGCCGAGCTGATCTCCGAATTGATCGCCGAGGTCTCGCGCGACGAGCTCGCGGCGATCCGCCGGGCGGCCGATGCCGCGCCGGGGCCGTCCTCGGCGCTGGCCGCGGCGGTGACCACCGTGGCGGTCCATACCCTGTCGCAGCGCAGGCTGGCCTGGGGCATCCTGGCCGAACCGGTGGATGTCGATGTCAGCGCCTCGCGCCTCGCCAGCCGGCGGGAGATTGCGGGCGAGATGGCCTCGCGGATCGACGCCGCCGTGCGTGCGGGCCACCTGCCGGCGCAGGATACAGGCCTCGCCGCTACTGCGCTGCTCGGCGCGCTGCACGAGGCTCTGGTCGGACCGCTCGCGCCGGATAATCTCGAAGATCCCGCCAGGATGCGCGATGCCGTGCAGACCGTGACGTTGCTGGCGCTGCGCGCGGTCGGCGTCATGGACGCCCGCGCCAGGGGTCTCGTGGTGCAGCAGACGCTGCTACCGGCGGCGAAAGCGCTGGTTGGGGCTTAAAACGTCCGCCTGATCGCCGTGGGGACCTGATCGCGCTCAAGCCTTTGTCCCGGCACGTTTTTTCGCGGATCCCCAGCACATCAGCAGGACCGGCCGGCTTACTGTGCATGGGGTTGTTTTCGACTTTTTCGTTGGCCGTGTGCTGGCGGACCTAGATATCCGCTTCGCCCGCGGGGCCGACCGAGGCGATGCGCACCATGTTGGTGGTGCCGGGGATGCCGAGCGGCACGCCGGCGACGATGAGCACGCGCTGGCCGGCGCGGACGAAGCCGTCCCGAAACGCGATCTGGCCGGCGCGGTTCACCATGTCGTCCTGGTCGCGCGCGTCTTCCGCCACCACGCAATGCACACCCCAGACGACGGCGAGCCGGCGTCCAGCGGAAATGTTCGGCGTGATCGCCACGATCGGCGGCTTCGGCCGCTCTCGTGCCACGCGCGAAGCAGTCGAGCCTGAGCTGGTCCAGCAGATCAGCGCCGGCAGGTCGAGCGTCTCGGCGATCTGCCGCGCGGCGTCCGCGATGGCATCGCCGGCGGTGGATTCCGGAGCGGGGCGCTGTGCGGTGATGACGGAGCGATAGATCGGGTCGCGCTCGACCTCCTCGCCGATGCGGTTCATGGTCGAGACGGCCTCGACCGGGAATTTGCCGGCCGCCGACTCCGCCGACAGCATGATGGCGTCCGCGCCTTCGTAGACGGCAGTGGCGACGTCGGAGACTTCAGCGCGGGTCGGCACCGGCGACTGGATCATTGATTCCAGCATCTGGGTCGCGATCACCACCGGCTTGCCGGCGCGCCGCGCCATGCGCGTCATCTGCTTCTGCAGGCCCGGCACGCGCTCCAGCGGCAGCTCGACACCGAGGTCGCCGCGCGCCACCATCAGCGCGTCGGAGGCGTCGATGATGTCGGCGAGGCGATCGATCGCCTGCGGCTTCTCGATCTTGGCCATCACCGCGGCGCGGCCGCGGATCATTTTCTTGGCCTCGATCACGTCGTCGGCGCGCTGCACGAAGGACAGCGCGATCCAGTCGACGCCGGTGACCAACGCCGCCTCGAGGTCGGCGCGGTCCTTCGGCGTCATCGCCGAGACCGGCAGGTCGGTGTCGGGCAGGCTGACGCCCTTGCGGTCGGACATCCGGCCGCCGACCACGACGCGGGTCACCGCGTGCTCCTTCGAGGTCTCCTCGGCGATCAGCCGCACCTTGCCGTCGTCGAGCAGCAGCGCATGGCCCGGCCGCAGCGCAGCCAGGATCTCCGGATGCGGAAGCTGGACGCGGGTGGCGTCGCCCGGCGTCTTGTCGGAATCCAGCGTGAAGGTCTGGCCGTTCTGGAGCTGGACCGCGCCTTCGGCGAAGGCGCCGAGCCGAAGCTTCGGCCCCTGGAGGTCGACCAGGATGCCGATCGGCCGGCCATAGCTGCTCTCGACGTTGCGGATCGTCGCCACCAGCTCCCGCATCTTGTCATGCGGGGTGTGGCTCATGTTGATGCGGAAAAGGTCGGCGCCGGCCTCGAACAGGCGGCGGATCATCGCGAGGTCCGAAGACGCGGGTCCCAGGGTCGCGAGTATCTTGATACGGCGAAGACGCCTCATGGCTTATTTCCAGACGGGGGCGAGAGAGCTGGCGGGAGGCCAGGCGCGGCGGGGGGCGTACCACCGGGCGGCCCATTGGGCAAACCCGGAACCCCCGGGCCGACCGGCCCGGGCAGGCCGGGCACACGCTGCTGTTTTGACGGCTGCTCGTTGGTGTCGGTGAGCTGCACCGTCCAGGCGCGCTGCTCGCCGGTATCGACCTCGAAATAGCCGGTCCGGTCATAGCCGCGCGCGAGGCAATCGTCGGTGCCGCGGATGGTGAATTCCTTGTCGCGCGAGCACATGAAGGCTTGGCCCGACCATTCGCCGCCGCGGTCATAGTCGATGGCGTAGATGTAATAGAAACGGGCGACCAGCGTTCCCCGCAGCAGGGTCTCGCAGGAGCGGGACGAGATGTTCCACCAGCCTTCGGTGGTCCAGCCCTCGGCATCCTTGTAGCCCAGCGCGATGCCGACCCGGCTCGACGTGTTGTTGCAGAGCCGGAAATCGGCGAAGGCCGGGCTGGCGCAGAGGCACAGCAGGGCAACCACCAGCACCGGGACCAACCGGGCGAGCAGGTGAAGGGGGGAGCGGGGAGATTCGGCGATCATTGTCGCGGAAGCTATATCAGATCATTGACGATTTGGCGTAGGGCCCCGGGAACGGCCCGAAGCCAGCTTGGCGCCCGTTTGCTCCGCGATATGGCAAAATCTGTGACAGGGCCCACCTGATCTCGTAAGGGTGACCCCATCCGGGTCAGAGCCAATTCGCAAGCCGAGGGGATCCAGCCATGGCGGCAATCGACGACAAAACCAGAACGGAACTCGAGGCCGCCGCTTTCCGGCGCCTGGTCGATCATTTGAAGACGCGGACGGACGTCCAGAACATCGACTTGATGAATCTCGCGGGCTTCTGCCGCAACTGCCTGTCCAACTGGCTCAAGGACGCCGCCGACGCCCAAGGCGTCGCCTTGAGCAAGGACGAGAGCCGGGAAGCCGTCTACGGCATGCCCTACGAGACCTGGAAGTCGAAATACCAGGGCGGGGCCACGCCCGAGCAACTCGAGGCCATGAAGAAGGTTCATCCCGGGCACTGAACGGCCGCGTCCTCGGCCGGGCCGACACGCCGCGCCTGAGTCGCATCACACAACAGCTTTCTTCGATACGCCGCAGGAAGGTGTGGGCGCGCTGTGGACGAGCGCGATGCTGCCTTGAACGCGAGAGGTACGGACCCTAAGGGTCTAACCAGCACGCGCGGTGAGGATGCCGGCGTCACCTCGTTTTGCCAGTTCCATTTGGAGTACCAAGATGGCCACCACCGCCGCCGTCCGCGACGACGAACCCGCGACGAAATTTGCCAAGGACCAGCTCAAATCCATCATCGAGCGCATCGAGCGGCTGGAGGAAGAGAAGAAGGCGATCTCCGACGACATCCGCGACGTCTATGCCGAGAGCAAGGGCAATGGCTACGACGTCAAGGCACTGCGCGCCATCGTGCGGATGCGCAAGCAGGACCCGAACGAGCGCGCCGAGGCCGAGACGATCCTTGAGACCTACATGCAGGCGCTGGGGATGATCTGAGCCGATGAGGCCGCGGCGCCACCAGTCGGGGTACCTCGTCCCACCCCAATTCGCAGCGCACCCAGCTTGGGCAAAATCCGCTCGTCTGCTAGAGTGCTCGGCGAAGGGACCGAGCAATGGATGTGCCTGGACCTGAGCGCAGACTCGCAGCGGTCCTCGCGGCTGACATGGTCGGCTTTAGTCGGCTCATGGAGGTGGACGAGGCTGGTACGCTCGCACGCCTCAAGACCCACCGGATCGAGCTCATCGATCCGGCCATTGCCAAAAATCACGGCCGCATCATCAAAACGACGGGCGACGGCATGCTCGTCGAATTCCATAGCGTCGTCGACGCCGTGCTGTGCGCTGCTGAGATTCAGAGCCGGATGGGGCGACGCAATGCCGACGTCCCGCCGCCGCGATGGATGCAATTCCGCATCGGTATCAATCTGGGCGACGTGATCGTCGACCAGAACGACATTTTCGGCGACGGCGTCAACGTCGCGGCACGGTTGGAGGCACTGGCCGAGCCCGGAGGTATCTGCATCTCGAGCGCGGTGCGCGACCAGCTCGGCCTGCGCCTTGATGGTGTTGCATTCGAGGATATCGGCGAGCAGAACGTCAAGAACATCGTCCGTCCAATCCGCGTCTACCGGATTCGACTGGAGAGTCCGGCAAGCGCATCAGACGGCACGAAGGGCACTGCAAAGGCGACGGACAAGTCGAAGAAGCCGTCCATTGCCGTGCTGCCCTTCGCCAACATGAGTGGCGACCCGGAGCAGGAGTTCTTTGCGGATGGTCTGACCGAAGACATCATTACCGAGCTTTCACGCTTCCACGACCTGTTGGTGATCTCCCGCAACTCGACCTTCGTGTACAAGGGCAAGGCGGTCAAGGTGCAGGACGTCGGCCGCGAATTCGGCGTCGATTATGTCATCGAGGGCAGTGTGCGAAAGGCCGGAGGTCGCGTCCGCGTCACCGTGCAGCTGATCGATGCGGAAACCGACCGGCACATTTGGGCCGAACGCTACGACGGCGAGCTCATGGACATCTTCGCCATCCAGGACGAGATGACCCGGGCGATCGCCGCCACGTTGCCCGGCCGCGTCGAGGCGGCGACGCACGATCGGGCGAATCGCAAGCCCACGGACAACATGGCGGCTTATGAATGCGTGCTGGCCGCCAAGGTCTTACACCATCGCTCCAATCGCGAAGACAATGCGCGGGCGCAACTTCTGCTCGACCGGGCGCTCGAACTCGATGCAAACTATGCTCACGCACACGCGTGGAAGGCGTGCGTCCTGGGCCAGACTTGGGTCTATAGCTGGTGCGCGGATCGCGACGCCACCTTCCAACAGGTGGCTTCAGAGCTGGAGACCGCGCTGGGCCTCGACGACAATGACAGCGACGTCCACCGCATCCTCGCGGCGCTCAATCTGAACCGCGACGACCATGACAGGGCCACCTACCATCAGGAGCGGGCGCTCGCGCTCAACCCGAACTACGATCTTGTGGTGGTGCAACAGGGCGAACTGCTGACCTGGCTGGGCCGGCCTGAAGAGGGCATCGACTGGATCAAGAAAGCGATGCGGCTCAACCCGTATCACCCGGAACGCTTCTGGAGCCATCTCGGGCGCGCCTATTATTGTGCCGAGAAATACGCCGAAGCCGCCGAGGCCTTCTCACGGATCACACGCCCCGATCACACCCATCACGCGTTCCTTGCGGGGATCTTCGCGCAAATGGGCAACGCGATTGCTGCTGGCGCGCACGCGGTCGAAGTTCTCAAGCGTGAACCGGCATTTTCGGTGGCCAATCATCTCTCTACCCAGCATTATAAGCGAGACGTTGATCGTCAGCGCTATCAGGCGGGCCTTCTCCGGGCAGGCCTGCCGGCTTGATCTGGGGCACAGCGGAGACCGATTGGTGATCCATCGAGGGTGAAACTGTGACTGCTCCGACGCTGCCGCGCGAGGTGAGCCGTGCCTTCGACGCCTTCCCGGCGCCGATCAGCAAGCGGCTGCTCCAGGTGCGTGCGCTGATCTTCGCGACCGCCGCGGCGCAAGAGGAGGTCGGTCGGCTCAGCGAAACCCTCAAATGGGGGGAGCCTGCTTATCTGACCGACGAGACCGGCAGCGGCAGCACGATCCGGCTCGGGCGCATCAAGGAGTCCGAGCACGCCGCCATCTTGTTCAACTGCAAGACGACGCTGATCGATACGTTCCGCGAGCGCTTTGCCGATCAGTTCGAGTATCGGCAAACCAGGGCTTTGCTGTTGCCGGTGTCGGGCGCGCTGCCGAAGCGGCCGCTATCCGTCTGCCTGTCGCTGGCGTTGACGTATCATCTGGATCGCCGGGCCAGGAAAGCCAGATAGAAACCGCGGACTTGTAGTCCGGATGGACCCAACGGGTCGGCGCGAAGCGGCGCCCGATGACAAGCTCCGCGAAATCCGGGATCTCGCAGCGAGCGTTGCATTCCCGGATTGCGCTGGGGGCAACGCGGTTGCTGCTGGCACGCAGCCTCAATCCGCAGGATTGTCGGTCTCCGTCTCAATTGCCGCGCCTGCGTTGGGAGTCTCGTCGGGCCTGCGCCCGCTTGTTGGCCTGCGAGACTCTTCCGATTGTTTCCGGTGGGAGTTTCTTGATCCGGTGACGGCTTGGGATGGACCGCATGCCGTCATGCGAAGTTGGAGTTGTCTGCGGTCGCACAAGGCAAGCGCGAAGGCCACAATGCGCGGTTGGAATGCGCAGCGATACCGGGTGATTACCCGTTGGAAGTGGAGGAGTCCTCCTTAGTGCAGATGCGCACCAAGATTTGGAAAATCCGAACTGTGTGAGGGGAAAGATCTCAGCGCAGCGCGGCGGTGCGGACCACGAATGATGTCGTCTCGAGTTTCGCGGTCGCACTGCCCGTAAAGCTGTCGCAGGACAGGCCTTGCATCGGATCGTCGGCAAAACCCATGGCGATCACGGCCTGCGGCTTGACGAAGTAGGCGCGCATTGCGGCCATGTCGAGCTCGCCCATCAGCGTGACCGACATCGCACGGCTGGCGCTCGGCGACAGCATCACGATCTTGAGCCAGATGCTTTCGCCCTTGGCGGCGGAGAGCCGGGTCGCGGTCGCGACCATGCCATCGATGCGCTTGCCGACAACCGTGTTGATCTCGGTCGCGGGCGCTAGGTTGCGCGCCGCGGAGGCGGGACGGGCGGAGCGCGGGATCGGAGCGGAGGCGGCGACGACGTTGGCGCGGTCGACCGGCGCCGCGGACGCCGGCGCATAGGCCAGCGCCTGATAGGCGGCGTTGGAGACGCTCGCGGTCGGCTGCGGATCGGTGGCAGCGGCAAGTGCCTGGCGGGCTTTCAGCGCAGCCACTTGGGCCGGCGTTGCCTGTTGCGGCGTGGCCGGGGCGTCCCAGAAGCCGCGGGCGTTGATGATGTCGGCCGGGGTCTCGAGCTTTGCGTCGGCAGATTTGCCGGTGGCCGGCTTTTCAACCACGGGCGCGGGCTTCGGCTTGGGCGGCGCCAGGAGCTGCGCATCGGCCGAAGCGAGCTGGAACGTCGCTGCGATCGACGGCTTGGCGCGCGGCGTCGGCACCGGATCGGCCGGCTTGACTGCGGAGGCGACCACGGTCGGCGCGGCGGGCTTCGCGGCCGGGGCGGGCGCGCCCTCGTCATCCTCGTCGCTGCTCGTGGCGGCCGGGGCCGGCTTGCCCTTGAACAATGCGACAAAGAAATTCGGCTTGCTGCCGGCGTCGTCGCCGCTTCCGCGGCGCTCGATGTCGGCCTTGGCAAGCTCATAACCCTTCAGCGGCGTGCCATCGGTCGGGACATGGACGGTGCGGCCGTCCGGGAAGACGCGGGCGAGCTGGTCATGCGTCATGCGCGGCCAGTGCCGGATGCTGCCGGTGTCCAGATGCACGAAGGGCGAACCGGAGGTCGGATAGAAGCCGACGCCGCCGCGCTGAAGGCGCAGGCCGGCAAAGCGGATTTGCTCCAGCGGCACGCCCGGAATGTGGAAGTCCATCGCATGTCCCAGCATGTGCTGGCTGAAGCGCGCCACCCCGGAGGAGCGGCGGCGGAGCATGGCGTTGGTGGCGGGCGAGCGGTAGGAGGAGATGATCTGGATCGGCTGCTTGGCATCGACGTCGCGATACACTTCCCAGAGGATGTCGAAGAGGTGACGGTCCATGACCGTCTCGTCCTGGGTGCGCCAGTCGCGCAGGAAGTGGTTGAGCTGCTTCAGCGCCGCTTCGTCGTAACGCCCGTCGCGCTTGAAGGTGACGGTAAGGTCTTCGCCGGAATGGGTGTGGTGGAAGGAGAGCGTCTTGGTCTCGTTCAGCGCGGCCGCATTGTGAACTGAACCTGCGGCAGCAAGCAGCAATACGGCAGCGAGGCCGATCCGAGAGCCGGCCTTCACTCCCGCATGGGACAACGACAGCGCAGCGAATTGGCGTGCGATACCAGTCAGCACGTTAGAGCCCACCCAGTCGACCAGCGTTCAAAATGGACTCTCCCGCTAACCCCGTTAGCACGCGAAAGAGGGTGAACGCTTTCTTAAAGCGAGAAGGTTAACTTGAGGTTGACCTTCCTGCCCCCAAACCAAGTCAGACTACAATCCTAACCGGGTGAGTGTGGCAAAAAAACGCCCGCTGCCTGAGGTCGGGTGGAGAATGGTTAACGTTAAGCGACCCCATCCAGAGAATGAGGTCGCTGATTTTGTTGCTGAATTTCAGGAGTTAGGTCCCAGTCGGGGCCGGTCTCAGCGGGTGAATACCCGCTGCTGCTGCGGTCGGCGACCGACCGGAGCCGGCGGCGGAGTCGGAGCTCCGAACAGCCGCTCGAAGAAATTCAGGCCGGACGAGCCGCCATTGTTGGCTGCCAACACGCCGTTCGGCAGCGTCGTTGCCGGGCGTGAATAGCTCGGCTGGGAATGCGCGACGACGTTCTCGAGATCCTTGCCGCGGCCGTTCTTCAGGATGTTGATCATGGTCGCGTCGCGGCCATAGACGTCCTTGCGGAATTGCAGCTTGCCGCCATCGTCCACGAATGCGGTCTGGTAGGTGATGTTGACCGGGATCGGGGTCGGGAATTTCAAGTCGACTTCGCCCTTGCCGTACATGCTGCGCACCCGCTCCGGCGTGTACTTCTCGTTCGGCAGCGCGATGTTGAGCAGGATGGAGGCGTACTGATCCGGGTTCTGCACGCGCATGCAGCCATGGCTGAAGGCACGCTCGTCCCTGGCGAACAGGTTCTTGTCCGGCGTGTCGTGCTGATAGACCAGGAACTTGTTCGGGAAGTTGAAGCGGATGCGGCCGAGCGCGTTGGCTTCACCCGGCGGCTGCGAGATGTGCACCGAGCCGTCGCGGTTCTGTTCGAGCTTGAGGCCCATGCGCTGGAGCACGGTCGGGTCCTGCTGAAGCGCCGGCAAATATTCGTTGTAGACGATCGACGGCGGCACGTTCCAGGTCGGATTGACCGTGATGTACTTCATCGTCTCGGTGAGCAGCGGGGTCGCATGCGTGCCCGGCTTGCCGGTGACGACGCGGGTGGTCCAGACCTGCTGCCCGCGCTGCATCACCTTCAGCGTGTAGTCGGGGATGTTAAGGATGACATAGGCGTCGCCCAGCGCGGGAACGCCGAGGTCGCGCGGCAGCCAGCGCCAGCGCTCCATATTCACCAGCACCACGTCGATCTGCTTGTCGCGCTTCGGCGTGTTGATCGCCTTGACCGTCTTGTCATCGAGGATGCCGGTCGCCTTGATCTCGGCGCCGTTCTGGAATTTGCGCACGGCTTCGGCGACCGCAGCGTCATAGCGCGTGTCGCTGGCGTTCTCGGCGAGGCCGAGCTTGGCGCGCAGCTGCGGCACGCGCGGATCTTCAACGACGATTTCAGCCCGCTTCTTGCCGGCCGGGGTGTACTTCAGCGCCGGACCGTCGGCGATCTCGATCACCGGGCCGTTGCCCTGGCCGCGGAGCTCCGCGAGCTTCGCCTTCAGCTCCTTGTAGAGCTTCTGCGGCGGGTTATAGCTGTCGAGGGCCGCGGAGGCATCGGTCGCGGTCGTGACCTTGGCGAGCACGTCGCTCGGATCGGTCGGGTGTTCCGGATAGAGGATGTCGCCGCTGACCTGCGACCAGTGCATGCGGCCGCTCTGGGCCTGGCGCGCATAGTCGAACATGCTGGCGGTGAGCTTGAGCTCGGCATCGGCGAGTGCATCGGGCGTCGTGGCGGCGGCAAAATCCGGCAGCTGGTAATCGGCGGGATTGAGACCGTCGGACGCCGCATCCTTCAGCCGTGCGATCACGCCCTTGGCTGCAGGGGTCAGGCTGCCGCCCTGGGTCCAGACCGGCGCGAAGTCGCGTGCACCGTAAAACTTCTCGATCGCCGCGCGCTCGTTCTTGCGGTCGAAATGGCGCGAGGTCTTGGCGCCGATGATGTCCTTGAGCTTGTCGGCGACAGGCTGATCGGCGGCGGGAACGTTGCTCGCGGCCTTCACCGGCTCTGAGGCCGGGGTTGCTGCGACCGCAGGTGCCGAGGGAGCGGTCGGCGTTGCGGTTGCGGTGTCGGCCTTGACGGGTTCAGTCTTCGCGGATTCAGACTTCGCGGGTTCAGACTTGGCCGTCTCGCTCTTCGGCGCCTCTGCCGGGGGCGTGGTGGCGACATCGGAAGGCTTGCTCTCAACCTTATCCTTATCGGGGGCCGGTGCAGCTTCGGCCTTCACGGCCTCCTTGGCCGGTTCCTGAATAGCGGCGGTGGTGTCGAGCTTGATGTCGGATGCGGTCGGGGGCGGGACGTTTGCGGGTTCGGGGCGCGGGATCGCAGCTTCGATCGCAAGCTCGGCAGCGCTGCTGCGCGCCTGATCCTGCGCCAAGGCTGAGCTGGCCGATACCGTGAGGAAGGTCGCAGCGACCGTCATCAAGACACGGTCAAAGCCTGCACGGTGGTTCAAACAGTCACGCATTGTGTCGCACCCCTCGGGTGAACTGTCCCTCGTGGAACAGCTTTGTTATCGCCTAATGAGCTTCGGCTAAACCGCGCCGGCCTCTCGAAAGTTGCACGCCTGCACGCAACGATTCTTACGCAGACGATATACAGGCCCCGATTTCGCAGCCAGCGCTACCCGGGACAACTCACGACAAACTGACTTCAAGGAAGCCTTTTGGCAACGGATTGTGCGCTTCTGCCAGGCGCTTTTCCCTGTGTCTGTCACTTCCAAGTCACGGTTCACCGCGCAGTCGAATTCCGTCGTCATGCGAACGGCTTACAGTCGTCTCGCGCCGCCCGCACGAACCTCCGTTCGCGTCAGGCTCAGTGCGTCTCCTCACCGCTTTTGCCGCCATGGCCGGGAACCCCGGCTTCGTCGAGTTTGCGGTAGAGGGTGGACCGGCCGATTTTGAGGCGGCGGGCGACCTCGGACATCTGCCCGCGGTAATGGGAGATCGCGAAGCGGATGATCTCGTTCTCGATGTCCTCCAGCGGTCGGACCTCGCCGGTCGCGGTCAGCATGGAGAGGGCACCCGCCAGGGGCAGCGGCGCGATCGGTATTTCATTACCCGACACGACGGAGGGGACCGCCATCGGCTCCAGCATCAGCGGCGCGGTCGGAATGTCGGTTCCCGGATGTGACTGCGAGCCGAGCAGGGGGAAGTCGTCAAGGCCAAGCTGGTCGCCCTCGCTCATCACCACGGCGCGGTAAACCGCGTTTTCGAGCTGGCGGATGTTGCCGGGCCAATCGAGCTGGGCGAGGTGCGCAACGGCCTCGCCGCTGATGCCGGTGATGGAGCGGTTTTCCTCGGCGGCAAAGCGCGCCAGGAAATGCCTGAGCAGATGCGGGATGTCCTCGCGCCGGGAGCGCAGCGAGGGGATCGTCAGCGGCAGGACGTGAAGGCGATAGAACAAATCTTCCCGGAAGTGTCCCTGCTTGACCCGCTCCAGCAGCCTGCGGTTGGTCGCCGAGATGATGCGGACGTCGACCTTCACGGGCTTGCGGCCGCCGACCGCCTCGACAGCGCCTTCCTGGAGCGCGCGGAGCAGCTTGACCTGCGCGGTCAGCGGCAGCTCGCTGACCTCGTCCAGAAACAGCGTGCCGCCATGGGCTTCGACGAACTTGCCGGTGTGACGCTCGGTGGCGCCGGTGAAGGCACCCTTCTCGTGACCGAACAGGATGGACTCAACGAGGTTGTCGGGGATCGCGCCGCAATTGACTGCGACGAACGGTTTTGCCTTGCGCTCGCCGCTGCCATGGATGGCGCGCGCGAACATCTCCTTGCCGACGCCGGACTCGCCTTCGATCAGCACGGGGATCGAGGAGTTGGTTGCTTTCTGCGCTGCGTGCATCACGCCCGCCATCGCCTCGGCGCGGGTGATGATGTCGGAGAAGGTCAGCCGGCCCTCGCGGCTGTGACGGATGCGCTGCAATTCGCCCTTGAGCGCGGACGAATTGAGCGCGTTGCGAAGAGAGACCTGGAGCCGCTCCAGGCCGACCGGCTTGACCACGAAATCGGCCGCGCCCGCGCGCATTGCCGAGATCACGTTGTCGATGCCGCCATGGGCGGTCTGCACGATAACGGGGATGCTGAGGCCCGCTTCGCGGATTTTCGCCAGCACGCCCATGCCGTCGAGGCCGGGCATCACGAGATCGAGGATGACGCCGTCGATAACGGGCGCATCGGGGGCGGTGAGGACGGCGATCGCGGCGTCGCCGGAATCCACGACGATCGTCTCATAGCCGCATTTCTGCACCATGTTTTCGACCAGCCGGCGGGCTACAGCGTCGTCGTCGGCGATCAAAATACTGGCAGCCATGGTGTTCCCCGCACGCTACTACTATCTGTCTCGAATCGGGGCACTCTGGCCGAAGCCGATTAACGCACTCTTAAATCTTGATGCCCCCGCCCGCTGTCGCGATTGTTGAACACAGGTTTCCCACACAATGAATTCGCGCTCCAAGTTTGCAGTTAAGAAATCCGCCGCTAGCAAGCCCGCTCTCCGCAAGCCGAACACCAGGAAATCCGCAGCCAAGGTCAAGTCCTCCAAACCGTCGCTTGCCAAGCCCTCGCTCGCCAAGTCTTCACCCGCCAAGCCTGCGAGCAAGACCGGCAAGCTTCCGGAGTGGAACCTCGCCGATCTCTATACCGGGATCGATGCGCCGGAAGTGGCGCGCGATCTCGCAAAGATGGATGCCGATTGCGTCGCGTTCGAGACGGACTACAAGGGCAAGCTCGCAACAGGAACAGCAAAGGAAGATGGCGGAAAATGGCTCACTGAAGCCGTGCGACGCTATGAGGCGATCGACGACCTCGCCGGCCGTCTCGGCTCCTACGCCGGTCTCGTTCATGCAGGCGACAGCGTGGACCCTGCGATTTCAAAGTTTTACGGCGACGTTTCCGAGCGGCTGACGGCTGCATCGACGCATTTGCTGTTCTTCGCGCTCGAGCTCAATCGTGTCGATGACGATATATTGAACCGCGCGATGCAGGCCGCCGAGCTCGCGCACTACCGTCCCTGGATCGAGGATCTGCGCAAGGAGAAGCCGTACCAGCTCGACGACAAGCTCGAGCAGCTCTTTCTGGAGAAGTCGCAGACCGGCTATTCCGCCTTCAACCGGCTGTTCGACCAGACCATCTCGGGCCTGCGTTTCAAGGTCGGGACCAAGGAGCTCGCAATCGAGCCGACGCTCAATCTGCTGCAGGACCGCGACGGCGCCAAGCGCAAGACCGCGGCCGAGGCGCTCGCAAAGACCTTCAAGGCCAATGAGCGCATCTTTGCGCTGATCACCAACACGCTGGCCAAGGACAAGGACATCTCCGATAGCTGGCGCGGCTTCAAGGACGTCGCGGATTCCCGCCATTTGAACAACCGCGTCGAACGCGAAGTGGTGGATGCGCTGGTCGCCTCGGTGCGCGCGGCCTATCCAAAATTGTCGCATCGCTATTACGCGCTGAAGGCACGCTGGTTCGGCAAGAAGCGCCTGGCTTCCTGGGACCGCAATGCGCCGCTGCCTTTCGCGGCGACCGACGTCATCGGCTGGCCCGACGCGCGGAACATGGTGCTGACGGCCTATCGTGGCTTCTCGCCTGAAATGGCTGATATCGCCGAGCGCTTCTTCACCGATCGCTGGATCGACGCGCCGGTACGCCCGGGCAAGGCACCGGGCGCGTTCTCGCATCCGACCACGCCATCGGCGCACCCTTACGTACTGATGAACTACCAGGGCAAGCCGCGCGACGTGATGACGCTCGCCCATGAGCTCGGCCACGGCGTGCATCAGGTGCTGGCGGCCAGGAACGGCGCGCTGATGGCGCCGACGCCGCTGACGCTGGCGGAGACCGCAAGCGTGTTCGGCGAGATGCTGACCTTCCGGCGGCTGCTGGCGCAGACCAAGAACCCAAAGCAGCGCCAGGCGCTGCTCGCCGGCAAGGTCGAGGACATGATCAACACCGTGGTGCGGCAGATCGCGTTCTATTCGTTCGAGCGCGCGGTCCACACCGAGCGCAAGAACGGCGAGCTCACCGCGACGCGGCTCGGCGAGATCTGGCTGTCGGTGCAAGGCGAGAGCCTGGGGCCGGCAATCGAGATCAAGGCGGGCTACGAGAACTACTGGATGTACATCCCGCACTTCATCCATTCGCCGTTCTACGTCTACGCCTACGCGTTCGGCGATTGCCTCGTGAACTCGCTCTACGCCGTCTACGAGAACGCCGCCGAGGGCTTTGCCGAGCGCTATCTCGACATGCTCGCCGCCGGCGGCACCAAGCATTATTCCGAGCTGCTACGGCCGTTCGGGCTCGATGCCAAGGACCCGAAGTTCTGGGACGGCGGCCTCTCGGTCATCGCCGGCATGATCGACGAGCTGGAAGCAATGGGCTGAGGCGGGCGGACGAGTCACCTCGATACAGGGCGCCCGGTCGTGCGTGGACCGGTGACGGAGGGCGAGCGTTGTGGCGACGATGATCGATCAGGGCTGTGCGGCTCTCGCGCCGAGCTTTCGCGCCAATCGGAATTCCAAATGACCTGATTTGCCGGAAAACCGCGCCTGCCTCCCGTTGCCCTGCCCGAAAGTTTGCGGTATCCCAACGATGAATTCGACTTTCGACTGGGGACAATTGATGGCTGATCATAGCGAAGTGGCGTACAGCACCGCCGACGGCAACGACTACGTTGCCCACGAGCAGACCTACGAGGGCTTCATCAAGCTGGTGAAGTACGGCACGATCTCGGTCGCGCTCATCGTGATCCTGATGGCGATCTTCCTGACCTGACTATCGCCGGCTGCATCCGCCAGCGCCGGCGGCTGCTCATAAAATTTGCACACAATCCGGTTCCAAAACCGGTATCCAACGTTGCGGGAGTAACGCTAAGTTCGCGTGCGCGCTTTTCCCGCGTCGCCGGAGGGCCTATGAAGATCGCCGTTGCCAAGGAAATCGATCCGTCGGAGCCGCGCGTTGCCGCTTCGCCGGATACGGTGAAGAAGTTCAAGGGGTTGGGCGCCGAGATCGCCGTTGAGCCGGGCGCCGGCCTCAAGTCGGGCCTGCCGGATTCCGAATTCACCGCCGTGGGGGCCACCGTCAGCGCCGACGCGCTGAAGGACGCCGACATCATCATCAAGGTGAAGCGCCCTGAAGCCTCCGAGTTGGCGCAGTACAAGCGCGGCGCGCTCGTCATCGCCATCATGGACCCCTACGGCAATGAGGCGGCGCTGAAGACGATCGCCGATGCCGGCGTCTCTGCCTTCGCGATGGAATTGATGCCGCGCATCACGCGCGCGCAGGTAATGGACGTGTTGTCCTCGCAGGCTAATCTTGCCGGCTACCGTGCCGTGATCGAGGGCGCCGAAGCCTTCGGTCGCGCCTTCCCGATGATGATGACCGCGGCCGGCACCGTGCCTGCCGCCAAGGTGTTCGTGATGGGCGTCGGCGTCGCCGGTCTCCAGGCGATCGCGACCGCGCGCCGGCTCGGCGCCATCGTCACCGCGACCGACGTGCGGCCGGCGACCAAGGAGCAGGTGGAATCGCTCGGCGCGAAATTCCTCGCCGTCGAGGACGAGGAATTCAAGAACGCGCAGACCGCCGGCGGCTACGCCAAGGAAATGTCGAAAGAGTATCAGGCCAAGCAGGCCGCGCTGACCGCCGAGCACATCAAGAAGCAGGACATCGTGATCACGACGGCACTGATTCCGGGCCGGCCGGCGCCGAAGCTGGTCACGGCCGACATGGTCAAGTCGATGAAGCCGGGTTCGGTGCTGGTCGATCTCGCCGTCGAGCGCGGCGGCAATGTCGAGGGTGCAAGGCCGGGCGAAGTCGCCGACGTCGATGGCATCAAGATCGTCGGCTACACCAATGTCGCCGGCCGCGTCGCGGCGTCGGCCTCCAGCCTCTACGCGCGCAATTTGTTCAATTTCATCGAAACGATGTTCGACAAGACCAACAAGGCGCTGGCCGTGAATTGGGACGACGAACTCGTGAAGGCGACCGCGCTGACCAGGGACGGCGCCGTGATTCATCCGAATTTCCAGCCGAAAGCGTAAGGAGAGCCGCCATGGAGCATGTTGCACAGGTCGTTGACCCCTTCGTCTTCCGGCTGTCGATTTTCGTTCTCGCCGTCTTCGTCGGCTATTTCGTGGTGTGGTCGGTGACCCCGGCGCTGCATACGCCGCTGATGAGCGTGACCAACGCGATCTCCTCGGTGATCGTGGTCGGCGCGCTGCTGGCGGTCGGCGTCGGCATGATCTCGAGCGGCTCCGGCTGGGCGCGCGGCTTCGGTTTCGTCGCGCTCATCTTTGCCTGCGTGAACATCTTTGGCGGCTTCCTTGTCACCCAGCGCATGCTGGGGATGTACAAGAAGAAGTCGAAGTAAGCGGCCACCTCGGGCTGAAGGGATCAATGGGGACCTGAGATGAACGCCAATCTCTCTGCATTCTTGTATCTCGTGGCGGGGGTGCTGTTCATCCTGTCGCTGCGCGGGCTGTCGAGCCCGGCGTCGTCGCGCCAGGGCAATCTGTTCGGCATGATCGGCATGGGGATCGCGGTCGCAACCACGCTCGCCAGCCATCCGCCGGCGGACGGCGTCGCCTGGATCCTCGTGATATCAGGTATCGCCATTGGCGGCGCGATCGGCGCGGTGATCGCCCGCCGCGTGCCGATGACCTCGATGCCGGAACTGGTCGCCGCCTTCCACTCTCTGGTCGGCATGGCCGCGGTGCTCGTCGCTGCCGGCGCATTCTACGCGCCCGAAGCCTTCGACATCGGCACCCCCGGCAACATCCATCCACAGAGCCTGGTCGAGATGTCGCTCGGCGTCGCCATCGGCGCGCTGACCTTCACCGGTTCGGTGATCGCGTTCCTGAAGCTGTCCGCACGGATGAGCGGTGCGCCGATCATCCTGCCGTTCCGCCACATCATCAACATCGCGCTCGCGATCGCGCTCGTCGTCTTCGTCGTCGGGCTGGTGATGTCGGGCAGCGCGCTCGACTTCTGGCTGATCGTCATTATCGCGCTGGCGCTCGGTGTACTCATGATCATCCCGATCGGCGGCGCCGACATGCCGGTCGTGATCTCGATGCTGAACTCCTACTCCGGCTGGGCGGCTGCCGGCATCGGCTTCACTCTCGGCAATTCCGCACTGATCATCACCGGCGCGCTGGTCGGATCGTCGGGCGCGATCCTGTCCTACATCATGTGCCACGCGATGAACCGGTCCTTCATCTCGGTCATCCTCGGCGGATTCGGCGGCGAGACCGCTGCGGCCGGCGGTGGCGGCGGCGAGCAGAAGCCGGTCAAGCTCGGCTCGGCCGACGACGCGGCCTTCATCATGAAGAACGCTCAGAAGGTCATCATCGTGCCCGGCTACGGCATGGCAGTGGCGCAGGCCCAGCATGCGCTGCGCGAAATGGGTGACATCCTGAAGAAGGAAGGCGTCGAGGTGAAATACGCCATTCACCCGGTCGCCGGCCGCATGCCCGGCCACATGAACGTGCTGCTTGCCGAAGCCAACGTGCCCTATGACGAGGTGTTCGAGCTCGAGGACATCAACTCCGAGTTCGCGCAGGCCGACATCGCCTTCGTGATCGGCGCCAACGACGTTACCAATCCGGCAGCCGAAGACGACAAGACCTCGCCAATCTACGGCATGCCGGTGCTCCAGGTCTGGAAGGCCGGCACCGTGATGTTCATCAAGCGCTCGCTCGCTTCGGGCTATGCCGGCATCGACAATCCGCTGTTCTACCGCGACAACACCATGATGCTGCTCGGCGACGCCAAGAAGGTCACCGAAAGCATCGTCAAGTCGATGTAGCGCGGAAGGAAATGGGCCGTGGCCAAAGCGACGCGCGGGCAGCGCGTCGCTTGGCACGCCGCTCACAAGGCGACGTTACGGTTGCCGCGACGTTCCGGCGAGCCTCCAACGCGATGTCATGAAATTGCTGCGGAGTTGTCGCAAGTCCTGAACGGGGACGGGGCCGCGTCATCATGACCATCGTCAAGTGGATCGCCATCCTGTTCGCGGCCGTTTATCTCGGCGGTGTCCTCGTGCTGTATGTCAGGCAGCGCGAGATGCTGTTTCCGATCCCGCCCGTCGGTCGCACCGCGCCGGATGCCGCAGGCTTGCCCGAGGCCGAAGAGCACGTCCTGACCACCTCCGACGGCGAGAAGGTCATCGTCTGGCACGTGCCGGCGAGGCCCGGCCGCCCCGTGATCCTGTATTTCCCGGGCAATGGCGATTATCTCGCCGGTCGCGTCAGCCGCTTCAAGGCCATGACGGCGGACGGCACCGGTCTCGTCGCGCTGTCCTATCGCGGCTATGCCGGCTCGAGCGGTGCGCCGAGCGAGGAGGGCCTGCTGCAGGATGCAGCGGCCGCCTACGCCTTCACCACTGCACGCTATGCGGCGGAACGAATCGTCGGCTGGGGCTTTTCGCTCGGGACCGGCGTGGCGGTCGCGATCGCCTCGCAGCATCGGGTTGGAAAACTCATCCTGGAAGCTCCCTATACGTCGACGGTCGACATTGCTGCTTCATCATTCTGGTTCGTTCCGGTGCGCCTGCTGATGCGAGATCCATTTCATTCCGATGAGCGCATCCCGCGCGTCACTGTGCCGCTATTGGTGATGCATGGCACCAATGACCTTGCCATTTCGATCGTGTTCGGAGAGCGTCTGTTCGCGCTCGCGCATGAACCGAAGCAGTTCGTTCGCTTTGCGGGCGGCGGACACGATAATCTCGATGCTTTCGGTGCGATCGAAACGGCGAGGCGCTTCATTGCTTCCTAGACGGCTTGTTGTTCGGTGCGGGAGCGGGTTCATCGCCGCGATCCTGGTCGTGTTGTTGCCGCAGCACGCATGGGCGGCGACCGGGCTCGACGGCGCGGCGATGCGCTGGCCCTATGCGCTGCCCTTTTGCGGCCTCCTGCTGTCGATCGCGCTCGGCCCGCTGCTGTTTGCACGGTTTTGGCACCATCATTACGGCAAGATCGCCGCGGCCTGGTCGCTGCTGGCACTCGCCTCGCTCGTCATCTTGGCCGGGAGCATGGCGGCGCTGGCGGCACTCGTCCACGCCATGCTCGCCGAATATCTCGGTTTCATCGTGCTGCTGTTCTCGCTCTATGTCGTGGCCGGGGGCGTTCTCGTCACGGGCGACATCAAGGCGACGCCGGCGGCGAATGCCGGCATCCTCGCGCTCGGCACGCTGATGGCGAGCGTCGTCGGCACCACGGGGGCAGCCATGATCCTGATCCGGCCTTTGATCCGCGCCAACCGGCCGCGGCGCCACAACGTCCATGTCGTCATCTTTTTCATCATCCTGGTTGCCAATGTCGGCGGCGCGCTGAGCCCGCTCGGCGATCCCCCGCTGTTCGTCGGCTTCCTGCATGGCGTCGACTTCTTCTGGACCACGCGGACCATTTGGCTACAGACGGCGATCGTTGCCGGACTGCTGCTCGCGATCTTCGTTGCCATCGACGTCTGGCGCTTCCGCAGCGAACCCTTGCCCGGCGACGCCGGCGCCGCGAAGCCGGTCCGCATCCGCGGCCTCGTCAACCTGGTGCTGATCGCAGCCATCGTCGCGAGCCTGCTGGCCTCGGCAACGTGGAAGCCTGGCATTGCCTTCGACATTCTCGGAACCAGGCTGGAGCTGGAAGACATCGCCCGCAACGCGGCGCTGCTGGCGATAGCGGCCCTGTCGGTGTGGTTGACGCCGGACGAGCACAGGCAAGCCAACGGCTTCACTTGGGAGCCGATTCGCGAAGTCGCAAAACTGTTCGCCGGCATTTTTGTCGCGATCATCCCGGTCATCGCCATGCTCAATGCCGGCCATCACGGTGCCTTCGCCTGGCTGTTGTCGGCCGTGACGGCGCCGGACGGCACGCCGCGCGAGGTTGCCTATTTCTGGTTCACCGGCCTGATGTCGGCGTTCCTCGATAATGCGCCGACCTATCTGTTGTTCTTTGAACTCGCCGGCGGCGAGCCGCAGGTGCTGATGCATGAGCTGTCGGGCACGCTTGCGTCCATCTCCATGGGCGCGGTCTACATGGGCGCGCTCACCTATATCGGCAATGCGCCGAACTTCATGGTGAGCAGCATCGCCAGCGAGAACGGCATCGAGATGCCGAGCTTCTTCGGTTATTTCGTGCGTGCCAGCGCGGTGCTGATCCCGCTGTTCCTGCTGCTGACGCTGCTGCCGCTCGCGCCGATCCTGCACTTGCTTTGAATCTGCCGACCGATTTGCCACTGCTCGCCCAAGGTGCGATGAATATCGTCGCACCCTGGGCTTTTCGTTTGAGCATGATCCTTTCGGAAAGCCGCGATACATTTTTCCGGATCGTGCGCGAAGCAGTTGGAGCCGATAGATGAGCGCGCATAGTCCGATGCCCCGGTCGGCCTGGATCTTTCCGGCCCTGGCTGTGCTGTTGTTTGCAGCCGTCAGCGCGACGGGCTATGTGTTCACGCTGTCGTTTGGCGGGCTCTTCTTCGCCATCGTGCTCCTCGTCATCCTGTTCGGCACCGTCTTTGCCGCGGTTCATCATGCCGAAGTGATCGCCGAACGGGTCGGCGAACCCTATGGCACGCTGGTGCTGACTCTCTCGGTGACCATCATCGAGGTGGCGCTGATCACCACGATCATGCTGGGCGACAAGCCTGCCCCCGAACTGGCGCGCGACACCGTGTTCGCCGTGGTCATGATCGTCTGCAACGGCCTTGTCGGGCTCTGCATCTTCATCGGCGGCCTGCGCTATCGCGAGCAGGGCTTTCAGCTCTCCGGCGCCAACGTCTATCTCAGCGTGCTGTTCGCGCTCGCGACCATCACCCTGATCATGCCGAACTACACGACCACCACGCCGGGCCCGGTCTATTCGGCGATTCAACTCGGCTTCGTCGACGTGGTTACGCTCGCGCTGTATGGGGTGTTTCTCTACACCCAGACCGTGCTGCACAAGGATTACTTCGTTCACGAACGGGGGGATGGCAGGAGCGGCGAGGCGCATCTGTCGGGCCGGACCTTGGTGCTCAGCGTCGTGCTGCTGCTGATTGCGCTGCTGGCGGTCGTGCTGCTGTCCAAGAAATTCTCGCTGGTGGTCGACGCCGTTGCGGCCAGGATCGGTGCGCCGCCTGCCTTTGCCGGACTTCTGGTCGCGCTTTTGATCCTGCTGCCGGAAGGCGTCGCGGCCGTCTCGGCGGCGCGCAAGAACGACCTTCAGAAGAGCATCAACCTCGCGCTGGGCTCGTCGCTGGCCACCATCGGGCTGACCTTCCCGGCCGTCGGTGTCGCTACCTATGCGCTCGACAAGGAACTCAAGCTCGGTCTCAGCGCCCAGGGCAGCGTCCTTTTGCTCCTGACCTTCTTCCTGAGTATGCTGACCTTCGGTACGGGCAGGACCAATGTTCTGTTCGGGCTGGTCCATATGGTGGTATTTGCCGTCTACGTGTTCATGGTTTTCGTGCCCTGAACCAGTTTTCGGGATCATGCCCCAGGAGAGTTCCGATGCTTGCCGCCAAGTCCGAGGTTCAGGTCGACAATGAGCAGGTTCGGGTGACGGAGTGGCGGCTCGCTCCAAACAGCGCCACCGGGCATCACACCCACGGCATGGACTACGTCATTGTTCCCGTCGTCGCGGGGGAAATGACCATCGTGGCGCCCAATGGCGAGCGGTCCAAGGCGCAGCTTGCGGCTGGAAAATCCTACTTTCGCAAGGCGGGCGTCCAACACGACGTGCTTAACGAAACCGCAACCGAGATCGTGTTCCTTGAGATCGAGCTGAAGCCGTAAGTCCGGCGTACTTCTTTGCCATTGATCCGTCGCAGTTGATCCCTCACTATGCCTCAAAGTTCCCGCATCAGATCGCGCGGGGAGTGGCCGGAATGCTGAAATACGTCGCTAAAATCTCGATGGACATCTTCCCCTCGGTGCTCGCAACGATCATCGGGGCATACATCGTTAATCACTACATCAACGCCAAGCCGGCGGCGGATGCCCCTGCGGCCGTGATGGCGCCTGCCGAGGCCGGCAAGAACGGCAAGCCCGCCGATGTGGCCAACCTCCCGGCGCACGGCGTCAAAGCCAAGGGCATCTCCGAGAAGAGCGTGACGGACAAGCCGGCGGCCGAGAAGACTGCCGAGCAGCCGGGCGCTGAGCCCAAGACGACTGAGAAGGCGACTGCGGACGTAGCGCCGGCCGAGCCCGCCCCGCGCGGTAAGACGTCCGCGCGCGAGAAGGCGGTCGCCAAGTCCAACCCGGCTGTCACGGCACCCGCTCCCTCCGCCCCGGTGGTGGAGGCCAATTCGGCGCCGGCTGCTGCCGCTCCGGCTGCAACCGCCGATGCCAACGATCTTGTGCGCGCTGCGATCGAGCGCCTGCGCAAGTCGCCTGAGGGCAAAGCGATTGAGGCCAAGTCCTTCGAGACGAAGTCCTTCGAGACCAAGCCTTCCGAAACTAAATCTTCCGAGACCAAGTCTTCCGAAACCAAGTCGGTCGAGAGGACCCAGGAGCCTGTCGTGCGGGAAGCCGCCCGCACCCCGGAAGCCCCGCGTATTATCCCCATGGACCCGTCGATGGTACGGCCGTTGCCGCCCCCGATCACGGTCTCGACGACGCCCGCACCCGAGGCCTATGGCAATGGTGGCTCGTCGCAGGCGAGCCCGCCCTACACGGCCTCGGTCGGCAACGAGAACCCAAATCGGTTGACGCCGCCGGCTGATATTCCGGTCCCGATGATCGCGCCCCCGCTCGACCTGCGCGCCGATGCCGGCGCGTCCATGCCGCGGCCGAAGACCAATGTCGCCGACGACATGCTGTCGGGCGTCAAGTCCATGTTCCATTCCGTTCTACCGAAGAGCGACACCCCGGATTAAGACGGGGCCTGCGCTGCGCCAGAATCGTCAGCCGCCGACGCGGGCGAGGCCGCTGCGGGCGGCGTCGTCGCGTGGACGAAGCGAGACCGCCTTGGTGTAGGACGCCGCCGCCTTGGTCCTGTCGCCCAGCCTTTCATAGGCTTGTCCGCGTGTGCTCCAGACCTGGGCATTGTGCGGATCGGCCTCGGAGGCCTCATCCAGATCGGCCGCAGCTTCCTTGACCTTGCCGAGGGCGAGATAGCTGATGGCGCGGCCGAGCAGCGGCTCGACCTTCTGCGGGTTGAGTCCGCTCGCGGAGCTGAAATCGGCGATCGCGAAGTCGTGCTGGTTTTTGCTTTGGTAGATCAGGGCGCGGCCATAGAGCGCCTGCGCATTGTAGGGATCGAGCCCGACCGCGAGATTGAATTCATCGAGCGCGGCCGCCGTCTCGCCGGACTTTGCCAAGGCCTGGGCCTTTGCCGTATGGGCCTGGGCTTCGCTGACGTTGTTGGCGCTGACCACGTTCTCAGCCGTCGTGGCAGTCTTGGGCGCCTCCTGCGGCTTCTCCTTCTCCGGCATCAGCGATCCCAGATCGAAGGAGCAGCCGCAGAGTGCAATCCCCGTCAAGGCCAGCGCGAGCGGCTGCTGCCAGATCAGGCGGAACCGCGCCAAGCGGCGCTTGGGGAAAGGGGAGGCCATCTACGGTTCGCTCGCGCCGGTGCCGCATCGGTAGTGCCCCGTCCCAGAAAGGCACCGCTCACAAAACAATAACGCGGACCAGGGGCCCGCGTCATCGAAAACTGTAGTCTTTTCAGGTCTGGTAAATCAGCGCGGTCCGCGCGGACCAGCACTTGCACCAGCGCCAGCACCCGGGCCGCCACGACCGCCACGATCACCGCCGGGGCCAGCGCCGAACACCGGCTTCGGCTTCATCGGCAGCAGGCCTTCGCGCTGCAGCTTCTTGCGGGCCAGCTTGCGCGCGCGGCGCACGGCTTCGGCCTTTTCGCGGGCCTTCTTCTCGGAGGGCTTCTCGTAGTGACCGCGGAGCTTCATCTCGCGGAAAATACCCTCGCGCTGCATCTTCTTCTTCAGCGCCTTGAGGGCTTGATCGACATTGTTATCGCGGACGAGAACCTGCACGCGGCATCCTCTTCAGTGGATCGGATTTGAATTCTGGTAAGTCAAAGGGGATGGCGAAGACGCGCAAGCCCTTAACCTTGAGGGCGCGGATGTATCAGACAAAACTGGGGATGTCCACCGACCAACCGCGTTTTCGGGCCAAGTTCAGCCATCAAATGAGGCAAAATACCACTGTGCGGCCCTGATTTGGGAGATTTGACGCCAAGGGCGGGGCCGTTCCGGAGCTTGTTCCGGAATCCTTGAAAGCAGGGGACGACACATGGATATGAAAAAATACGCGGCCGAGGCTATCGGCACCTTTTGGCTCACATTCGCAGGTTGCGGGAGCGCGGTGATCGCAGCCGGCTTTCCGCAGGTTGGTATCGGTCTGGTCGGTGTTTCCCTCGCATTCGGGCTGAGCGTGGTCACCATGGCCTATGCGATCGGCCACGTCTCCGGCTGCCATCTCAACCCGGCTGTCACGGTCGGTCTTGCTGCCGGCGGGCGTTTTCCGGCCGGACAGATCCTGCCCTATGTGATCGCGCAGGTGGCCGGCGCGATCGTGGCCGCGTGGCTCCTCTATGTCATCGCAAGTGGAGCTCCCGGCTTCGACGTCAGCAAAGGATTCGCGTCCAACGGTTACGACGCCCATTCGCCCGGCCAGTACAGCATGATCGTGTGCTTCGTCACCGAGGTGGTGATGACCATGATGTTCCTGTTCATCATCATGGGCGCCACCCATGGCCGTGCGCCCGTGGGCTTTGCGCCGCTGGCGATCGGGCTCGCGCTGGTGATGATCCATCTCGTCAGCATCCCCGTCACCAACACCTCGGTGAACCCGGCGCGCAGCACGGGTCCCGCATTGTTCGTCGGCGGCTGGGCGACAGCGCAGCTCTGGTTGTTCTGGGTTGCGCCACTGATCGGCGGCGCGCTGGGCGGGGTGATCTATCGCTGGCTCAGCGACGAGCCCACCGGCGTCGTCGCGGGCGCGAAGACGGCGTAATTGCAAAGCGGGATCGCGGCATGCGCCGCGGTCCCGTTACTTGCCGGTCGTGGGTCGCACTTCGGTGACGTGGCCCATCTTGCGGCCGGCGCGCGGCGCGCCCTTGCCGTAGATGTGCACGGTCGCGCCTGGCACGCTCAGCCACTTGTCGTAGTCTTTGATCTCGTCGCCGATCAGATTGGTCATGGTGACGACCTCGCCGTGGCGCACGGGCTTGCCGAGGGGCCAGCCGGCAATGGCGCGGATATGCTGCTCGAACTGCGAAATTGACGCACCGTCGAGCGTCCAGTGTCCGGAATTGTGCACGCGCGGAGCGATCTCGTTGACCAGCACCTTTGTTCCGGTGCCGTTGGCGAGCACGAACATCTCGACGGCGAGCACGCCGACATAATCGAGCGCGCTCGCGATCTTGCCGGCGATGCTGCGCGCTTCCTCGGCGAGCACGTCCGGGATCCGGGCGGGCGCACGGGAAATCTTCAGGATGTGATCGCGGTGCTCGTTTTCAGTGACGTCAAAACACTCGACCTGACCTGTGGCCGAACGGGCGGTGATCACGGAAATCTCGCGCTCGTACGGCACGAAGGCTTCCAGGATCGCTGATTTGGTGGCGAGACTGGTCCACACTTTCGCGATGTCGTCGCCCTCGCGGATGATGGCTTGGCCCTTGCCGTCATAGCCGAAGCGGCGGGTCTTCAGCACCGCCGGAAGGCCGATCCTGACGATCGCCTCGCGCAACGACGAGACCGAGGTGACGTCGGCATAGGCTGCGGTGCCGATGCCGAGCCGCGTCACGAAATCCTTCTCGGCGAGCCGGTCCTGGGTGGTCTCGAGGATCTTGCGGTTGGGCAGCACGGGGCGCCGCGCATCCAGCACCATCGCGGCCGCGGACGGCACGTTCTCGAATTCATAGGTGATGACATCGACGTCGTTGGCGAACAGCTCGAGCGCTTCGACGTCGGCATATTCGGCGCAGGTCGCGTTCAGGACGACGTCGAAGGCCGGCGAGTCCGGATCGGGCGAGAACACCTGGCAGCGCAGGCCGAGCCGGGCCGCCGCCATGGCCAGCATCCGCCCCAATTGTCCGCCGCCGAGGATGCCGATGGTGTCGCCGGGCTTCAGCTTCACCTGCTTTGCGTCAGTCACGCCTTGTCCTCCGGACGCTCGGCAACCGCCTCGGTCTGCGCCTTGCGCCAGGCGGCCAAGCGATCGGCCAAGGCCGGGTCGGACAAGGCCAGCACGGCAGCCGCCAGCAGCGCCGCATTGATGGCGCCGGCCTTGCCGATGGCGAGGGTCCCGACCGGGATGCCCGCAGGCATCTGGACGATCGAATAGAGCGAATCAATGCCCCTGAGCGTCCTGGATTCGACGGGAACGCCGAACACGGGCAGTTCCGTCAGCGCCGCCGCCATGCCGGGCAGGTGCGCAGCGCCACCCGCGCCGGCGATGATGACCTTGTAACCGGCCACCTTGGCGCCCTTGGCGAACGCAAACAGCCGGTCGGGGGTGCGGTGGGCCGAAACGATGCGGGTATCGGCGGCAACGCCGAGCGCTGCAAGCGTGTCGGCGGCATGCCGCATCGTGTCCCAGTCCGACTGGCTTCCCATGATAACGGCGATCGGCGCGGTCATGACGTCAATTGTGCTCGAAAAACAGAAAGATAGGCCAGATTAACGGTTCCGGCCGGCGGCTCGCAAGGCGGTGGCAAGGAGAAGCGAATGCACTATCCTGTCTTGGTGAATCCCCGCAAGCCTTCATTGAGCAGGATGCCCATGAAGAAACCAAAAACGGCGAGCGCTGCGAAGGCTAAAAAGGGCCTGAAGACCAGCGCCAGCCGCGCCAAAGCTGCCCCCAAAAGCCCGGCCAAGCGCCCGGCCAGGCGTTCGATCAAACCGTCGGGGCGCGAAGCGTCGGCCGATGACGGAGCTAAGACGGCCATCAAGACGGCCATCCGCAACCTCCGGAGCAAGCTCAAGGGGGCGCTGCGGCGGGTCGCGGAACTCGAAGCCGCCGCCGACACCGACTTCCTGCTCGAGATTCCGAACCGGCGCGGCTTCGAGCGCGAGCTCGCGCGCGCCGTCGCCTACATGAAGCGTTACCGCGCCAGCGGCGCGCTGATCGTGCTCGACGTCGATCGGTTGAAGCCGATCAACGATTCCTTCGGCCATGCCGCCGGCGACGAGGTGCTGAAGGCGATTGCCACAACGCTGGCGCGGCAGATCCGCGCCTCGGACGTGGTCGGCCGGCTCGGCGGCGACGAGTTCGCGCTGCTGCTCTGGAATCTCAGCGAGACCGACGCCAAGGCGAAGGCCGCGGCCTTCGAGGAGGCCATCGACGAATTGTCCTTTGTGTTCCACGGTCAGCACGTGAGCGCGGGCGCCTCTGCCGGCGTCGCCCTGCTTGGCATGCAGTCCGACGCCGCGCGCGCGCTGGAGGAGGCCGATGCCGCCATGTATGTGCGCAAGGCGCACCGGCGGCATGAACCGGGCATCAGGCTCGTCAGCAGCTGATTTCAGAGCGTGCCGAGGTCTTCCGGTACATTGCCGAAGCGGCGGAGCAGTTTGGCGTCACCGAATTCGCCGGTCATGGGATTGCCGCTGCGGCTGAACGCGACCGCGCCGATGTGGCCGGCGCTGTGCGACATAATTTCGGCGCGCCGTAACGCGGCCGCCGAGGTCTGGCATTCTTCGGCCGCACCTGCGACCGGCGATCCGTCGTCGTCGGTCAGGAAGGGTAATGCTACGTAATAGGTGACATCGGACATGGTCGGCTCCGATAGCTGACAGCTCAGGCGGCGCTGCTCTTGCTCCGCATCGTGCTGCGTGAGGACTCCGGAATGCAGCCGGCGGAAATCGCCGCCCGCAATTCTTCGAGCTCGGCCTCCAGATATTCATTGGCCATGATCAGCGCCTTGATGGTGCTGCGCAGATTGCCGTCGCACATGGCGATCGCCTGATCGCAGGCTTGTTCATAATGGCTGTTGTCGAGAAGGGCGGTTGCCGTCATCTGCGTTTTCCTTGGCATTTTCCTGGGGCGCTCGGTGCCAAAATGTTCTTATTTTGTTCCTTTGGAGTCAAGCGGATTCACGTGCGGCGGGCCGCCGCAAAGCCATTCCCTGTGGATCAGGCGATGATATCCGGCGTGATCTGATCTTCGATGAACGCGATACGGTCGCGCAACAACAGCTTGCGTTTCTTCAGCCGCTGTAACCGCAACAGGTCGGGGGCGGGCGATTGATGCAGTGCATCGATCGCCGCATCGAGATCTCGGTGTTCCTGGTGCAACCGGGCGAGCTCGGATTCGAGTTCGCGCTCGTCTTCATTGGTCATGTTTGCGGTGGCCGAAAAACCGATAGGCGTGAGAGAGATTAAGGCTGTGGATGCCCTGTGGAAATTATCGTCCTTGCGCGGCGTGATCGCAAGCGATCTGCGACCGTCGCTCGCCGATCTCCCGCGACATATTTCTGCGGCTTGCGACGGCGCTGCGCAAGCACGTTGATATCATGGATTTTTCCCGCGTGGTTCCCTTGCTCACGCTTCGTTACATATGAATTTTCAAAAATGACGGTGCGACGACGGATACCCATCGACAGAACGAATCGGTGATGTAGACTTCCTTGTCCGGATCGAATCCTAAAGGTTCAAACTACCGAGGAGGTTTCGAATGACAATTCAGGCACATCTCGTTGAATTGGAGCGGAAGCACAAAGTTCTCGAAAACGAACTGCACGAAGCTCTCGTGCACCTTTCAACAGACGACCTGCAAATTGTTGAGTTGAAGCGCCGGAAGTTGATGGTCAAGGACCAGATCGAGCGTCTCAGGCACGGCGACACGCTCCACTAGTAACCCCGTAATAGCGTAAAATTGATCGTACCCTTTCACGCAGGGGTGAGAGCCTGTGCGCTCATCCTTGCGGCAAGGTGCGCGCCGCGCAATCATTGCGCGAGACCGAGCCCTGCGAGTTCGGCGACGTGATCCGCGATCGCGAGCGATGACGTCAATCCGGGCGACTCGATGCCGAACAGATTGACCAGGCCTTCGACGCCGTGATCGCGCGGGCCCTGCATCAAGAAATCCTGCGTGGCCACCGCCGGCGGCACGATCTTCGGGCGGATGCCCGAATAGCTCGGCATGAGCGCGTCGTCAGGCAGCGTCGGCCAGTATTTGCGGATCGCCGGGTAGAAGCGCTCGGCGCGTGACGGGTCGACCTCGTAGTCGATCGTCTCGATCCATTCGACGTCAGGGCCGAAGCGTGCCTGCCCTGCCATGTCCAGCGTCAGGTGCACCCCTAGCCCGCCGGGCTCGGGCACCGGATAGATCAGGCGCGAGAACGGCGCCATCGCATTGCAGCTGAAGTAGTTTCCCTTGGCGAGATAGGCCCGCGGAATCCGGTCCAGCGGCATGCCGTCGATGTTGCGCGCTACCGTGGTCGCCGAGAGCCCCGCGGCGTTGACGAGGAGGCTGCATTGCAGCGTCATCGGCGCTTCGCCGCCCGCTTCGATCTCGATGACGCCGGCGGTCGCCTTGGCGCGGATCAGCGGGGTGTGAAACGCGAAGGCCGCACCCGCGTCCTCGGCTTCACCGCGTAGCGAGAGCATGTAGGCGTGGCTGTCGATGATGCCGGTCGACGGGGACAGCAGCGCGGCATCGCAGGCAAGCGCCGGCTCCAGCGCGCATGCCGCCTCGCCCGTGAGCAGCTGCATGTCGAGCACGCCATTGGCTTCGGCATGCGCCTTGATCGATTGCAGCTTCTCGGTCTCTTTCGGATTGGTCGCGACGATCAGCTTGCCGCAATTTCTGTGCGGGATGCCGCGCTCGGAGCAGTAGCGGTAGAGCGCGTGCTTGCCGTCGACGCACATGCGCGCCATCCAGCTCCCGGCGCGGTAGTAGATGCCGGCATGGATCACCTCGCTGTTGCGCGAGGAGGTGATGGTGCCGATGGCCTCGGCTTCCTCGAGCACGATCACCTCGCGCCCGGCTTGCGCCAGCTTTCGAGCCACCGCGAGCCCGACCACGCCGGCTCCGATGACGACGCAGTCGACCCTATCCATGGCTGTGCAGGACGTCCGCTCGAAGCGAAGGAGGCCTCAGGCCTGGGGAGGACGGCGCGGGGGCGTTTTCCGTTAAGGAGGCATTTATCATGTCAGGGCAATTGCCGTATTTGGCGTCACATTTTTCCGTTGCACGTACAGGCGTTTACCCGATCCAAACCGGCGAGACCAGACAATCCGACGTTGAAATCGCGGGTGGCTGATGGCTGAGAAGAACTGGCACGTGGGCAGCACGCTTCCGATTGCGGTGCAGGCCGTCGTGTGCCTGGCCGCAGCGGTCGCGCCTGCGCGCGCCTTTGCCCTCTCCGACAGCTTCGCCCCGCCGAGCTATCTCGGCGAGCTCAATCCCAACGTGATCTGGGAAGCCTTGATCGCGGGTGTCGTCATCTGCTCGTTCCTCGCCGCGATCGCGCTGTGGATCCATTCCTCGCTGCGCCGGACCAGGCGTCTGCAGCTGCGGCGCAATGCCTTCATCTCCTCCGCCATGAACAATCTCAACCAGGGCGTGGTGATGACGGATGCGCAGCGGCGCGTCATCTTCTGCAACGATCGCTATCTCGAGATTTACGGCCTCGGCCGTTCAGAGCTCTGGTCGGGCATGACGGGACCCGACATCCTCGCGTTGCGGCGCAAGCGTGGCGTCCTCGGCGTCGCCTCCGACGACGAGTTCTACGAAAAGGCGGCAAGCACCAACGGCTTGATCACCGAACTGCCGGACGGGCGGGCCATCCTGGTAAAATATTTCGTGCTGCCCAACGGCGGCTCGGTGGCGACGCATCTGGACGTTAGCGAGCAGCGCAGGCTGTCGCGGCAGCTCGCCTCCACCAAGCAGTTCCTGGAAACGGTGCTGGACAACGTGCCGGCCTGCGTGGCCGCGAAGAGCATCGAGGATGGCCGCTACATCTTCGCCAACAGCGCCTATGAGCGCTTCTGGGGATTTTCGCGGGACCAGGTTGTCGGCAAGAGCGCGCGCGAGCTGTTCGGGCCGAATTCGGCGGCCAGCATCGAGGCGACCGATCGGGCGGCGCTCATCGCGCCCGCCGGCCAGTACCGCAACGAATTCGAGGTCGAGCGCGGCGCGACCCAGCGCATGGTGGCCTCGATCCGGATCGTGGTCCGCAACGAGAGCAACAAGCCTGAATTCCTGCTGGTGGTGTTCGAGGACATCACCGACCGCCGCTCGCTGTCGCAGGAGCTGGAGAGCACGAAGAAGTTCTTGGAGCTCGTGGTCGACAACATCCCGGTGGCGCTGATCGTCGAGCAGGTCAAGGACGGCCGCTATCTGCTCGCCAACCGCAGCGCGGAGACGATACTGAACCGCAGACGCGAGGACGCCACGGGCCTGACCGCGTCCGACATCTTCAATCCCAAGGAAGCCAAGCTGATCATCGCGCGCGACGAAGCCGCGATCAAGAAGCGCGGGATGATCACCGAAGAGCATCCGATCTCGACCAAGGACGGCCTGCGACTGTTCCTCACCCGTCGCGCCACCGTGCTGAGCGACGCCGGCGAGCCGCAATATCTGATCAAGACCCACGAGGACGTCACCGATCGCCGGCAGACCGAGTCGCGCATGGCGCACATGGCCTATCATGACGGCCTCACCGATTTGCCGAACCGTGCCGCTTTCTTGCAGGCGCTGACCCAGATGATCGAGGCCTGCGAAGGCACCGGCGAGGAGTTTGCCGTTCTGTGCGTCGACCTCGACGGTCTCAAGGAGGTCAACGACGTCTTCGGTCATGCGCACGGCGACAAGCTTCTGGTCGAGGTGGCCCAGCGGCTCCAGGACTCCGCGCGCGGCGGCGTGGTGGCACGTCTGTCCGGCGACGAGTTCGGCCTGATCATCGATGGCAAACAACCTGAGGCAGGTCTCGCGCTGGCGCAGCAGATCGGTGATGCCGTCGCCAAGGAATTCCAGATCGACGGCCGCCCGGTCCGCGCCGGTGTCACCACGGGCATGTCGATCTTCCCGCACAACGGCGCCGACGGCGCCTCGCTGCTCGCCAATGCCGGCGCGGCGCTGTTCCGCGCCAAGCAGAAGTCGCGCGGCACGATCAGCCTCTTCCAGCCGGAGATGGACCAGCAGATCCGCGATCGCCGCGTGCTGCATCAGGACCTCTCGATGGCGATCAAGAACGGCGAGCTTTCGCTGGCGTTCCAGCCGCAGGGCGCCACGGGCCACAGCGTCGCCGAGAGCGAGATCATCGGCTTCGAGGCACTGGCGCGCTGGCAGCATCCGGTGCGCGGCCAGGTCTCCCCGGCCGAATTCATCCCGATCGCGGAGGAAAGCGGCCTCATCGTCGAGATGGGCGAGTGGATCCTGCGCGAGGCCTGCCGCGAGGCAGCGTCCTGGCCGAAGCCGCTCCAGGTCGCGGTCAATCTGTCTCCGGCGCAGTTCATGCACGGCGACGTGGTCGGGCTGGTCCATTCGATCCTGATCGAGACGGGTCTCGCACCCGGCCGGCTCGAGCTCGAGATCACCGAGGGCGTGCTGATCGAGGACTTTGATCGCGGACTTGCGCTGCTGCGGCGGCTCAAAGCGCTTGGCGTACGCATTTCGATGGACGATTTCGGCAGCGGTTATTCCTCGCTGAGCTATCTCCAGGCGTTCCCGTTCGACAAGATCAAGATCGATCGCGCCTTCATCATCAATCTCGGCCGCAACCCGCAATCGGCGGCGATCGTGCGCGCGGTGATCGATCTCGGCCATGGCCTGGAAATGTCGATCGTCGCCGAGGGCGTCGAGACGCTCGAACAGCTCGCCTTTCTCGCCGAGGAAGGATGTGACGGCGTGCAGGGCTATCTGCTCGGCAAACCCCTGCCGATCGGGAAATATGCCGGCCTCGTCGGCCGCGCTGAAGTCATGGAGCTTGCGCTCAAGACCGGCTAGAGATGGCGAGCGTTTCGCTCCTTCTCGACGGCTTCATGGCGGATTACGACCTTGCGATCATCGGTGGCGGGCTGAACGGTGTCAGCCTCGCGCGCGATGCCGCCGGCCGCGGCCTGCAGGTCATCCTGTTGGAGCAGGGCGATCTGGGCCGCGCGGCATCGTCGGCAACGCCGCGGCTGATCCAGGGCGATCTGTCGGTCCTGGAACGGCGCGGCTTCCGGCGGGTGCGCCGGGCGCTCGCCGAGCGCCGGACCTGGCTCCGGATCGCGCCGCATCTGGTCCGGCCGATGCGCTTCGTAATCCCGGCGCATTCCGATGAGCGTCCACCATGGCTGCTGCGCGCCGGCCTGTTCCTCTACGACAGCCTCACGAGCCGGAGCGGCCTGCCGGCGGCGACCACGCTCGACATCACGCATCATCCGGTCGGCAACGCGCTGAAACGACCGTTCGGCACGGCCTTCGAATATTCGGACTGCGTCGTCGACGATTCCCGCCTGGTGGTGCTCACGGCCCTGGATGCGGCCGAGCGTGGCGCTGCGATCCGGACCGGGGCACGCTGCGTGCGCGCCGATCGAACCGACACATGGCGGCTCGCGGTGGTCGATCGCGGCCATCGCCGCACGATCACGGCCCGGGCGCTGGCCAACGCCACCGGCGGCTGGACCTCGATTGTCGCGGAGACCGTGCTGCGGCAGCCGCAACCCGCCATGGCGGCGATGCAGATGAGCCAGATCGTCGTCCCACGGCTGTTTGATTCCGATAAAGTCTACGTTTTCCAGAACAGCGATGGCCGGCTGATCTTCGCGAGCCCCTTCGAGCGCGACTTCACGCTGATTGGCACGATCACGCACGATTTCACCGGCGATCCCGCGATCGTCGCGATGCCGTGGGCCGACGTCGGCTATCTCTGCGAAGCGGCCAGTCGCTATTTCCGCGAGCAGGTCGCCCCGACCGACGTGGTGCGCGTGGTCTCCGGCGTCAACCTGACGCTGGCGTCCGCGCGCCGGCGTGACGGCACGACGCTGTTCCACGCGCGGCGGCGCAAGGCGCCGCTGATCACGATGTTCGGCGGCGACGTCACCACCTCGCGCCTGCGCGCGGAGCGGGCAGTGACGAAGCTGACGCCGTTCTATCCGATGTCGCCGCCCTGGACCGCAGGCGAGGCGCTGCCGGGCGGAGATTTCGCCTGGGATCGTTTCGATACCGAGGTCGATCTCGCGCGTGACCGCTGGCGTTTTCTCTCGGAGCCGCAGACCCAGCGCCTGGTGGCGGCTTATGGTTCGCGCCTATCAGCGGTGCTCGGCGGAGCGAAAAGCCGTGACGATCTCGGCCCGGCTTTCGGCCCTGAGCTGACCGGGGCCGAGGTGCGCTATCTCATGACCCACGAATGGGCGCGCTTTCCCGAGGACATCCTGTGGCGCCGCTCCAAGCTCGGCCTGACGATGCCCGTGGCGGACCGCGATGCGCTGGCGGCGTTCATGGCGAACCTGAACTAATCAGAGCCGCGCGTGCCGGGCATCCTGCCGGGATCGCGAGCACCATGGCGGATGGCGTGGATGATGATCTCCTGGCTCCGAATCTCGTAGAAAACGAGAAACGGGTAGGGCGTTGTGGTTAGCCTCCGGATATCCGGATCGTCAGTTCGCAGGCCGATCTCAGGATGCGCCAGCAGCAGGCCGACCACGTCCTGAACGCGCTTTTGGACACGTGCTGCTCCCCGCGGTGACGTCGCTGAGATGTAGGTTAGAATCGAATCGAGATCGGCCAGCGCCGGAAGCGTATAGCGGATCTTCACAGGCCGTGTTTGGCCCAGGTCGCGCGGACTTGAGCCTCGGTTGCGAATTCGCCTCGCTTTGCAGCCTCCTTGGACGCGGCAATCGCCGACCGCTCGTCATCCGAGAGGATGACGGGGGCGGCCCCTTCCGCGCCGGCGAGCTGCATCACAATTCGGGCGATGTTATCCTGCGCGTCCGCCGGCAGACTGCGCGCGATTTTCAGGGCTTGATCCAGCAGCTTTGTCATCTCTGTAACCTTACGCCATTTGGGGGCTAGCATGAAGACCAATTCGGGCCGATCCGCCCCGACCCGGTTGAGGTAGGGGTGATCGGCCGCTAGCGTGCGGCGGAATCGGGGTTGGCGGGGACCATGACTGACAAGTTGCCCAGAACGAATGCCACGGCCAAGGCGGCCCGCGGGGACGCGCACCCGGCGGCCGGCGAGCCGCTGCTGCGCATCGAGGGCGTTGCCAAGACATTCGGGACGTTCCGCGCCGTGGACGGCGTGTCGCTCGACATCAAGGCCGGCGAGTTTTTCGCGCTGCTCGGGCCCAGCGGCTGCGGCAAGACCACGCTGCTGCGCATGCTCGCCGGCTTCGAGGCCCCGGACGAAGGGCGCATCCTGCTCGGCGGCAAGGACATCGCACAGGCGCTGCCGCATGAGCGGCCGATCAACATGATGTTCCAGAACTACGCGCTGTTTCCGCATCTCACGGTGCGCGACAACATCGCCTTCGGCCTGAAGCGCGCCGGCATGGCGCGCGCCGAGATCGCCACGCGTGTGGCGGAGATGGTCGCGCTGGTGAAGCTCGAAGGGCTGGAGAAGCGCAAGCCCGATCAGCTCTCGGGCGGCCAGCGCCAGCGCGTGGCGTTGGCGCGTGCACTGGCGCGACGCCCGCAGCTCCTCCTGCTCGACGAGCCGCTCGCGGCGCTCGACAAGAAGCTGCGCGAAAACACGCAAGGCGAGCTGATGGAGCTTCAGCGTCGGCTCGGCATGACCTTCATCATCGTCACCCACGATCAGGAGGAGGCGATGACGATGGCGAGCCGGATCGGCGTGATGAGGGACGGCAAGCTCGCGCAGGTCGCGAGTCCCCGCGAGCTCTACGAGGCTCCGCACTCGCGCTGGATCGCGGAGTTCGTCGGCGACGTCAATCTGTTCGACGGTGAGTTCAAGCTGCGCGACGGTCATCGACTGGTGATCGCCACGCAAGGTGCGGGCACGCTGGTGGTCGCCGAGCCGCGGGAACGGGTGGGCGAGAGCCATTTGTCGGTGGCCATTCGCCCCGAGAAGGTGAAGCTGTCCCGCCGCGGCCCGGTGGGCGAGATCGGCCATGCGGTGGCGATCAACAGTCTGGACGGCGTGATCGCCGACATCTGCTATCTCGGCGGCACCACCACTTACAAGGTGAAGCTCGACGCCGGTGGGATGATGCAGGCTGCAGTCGCCAACAGCGCGCGCCTGGACATCGATGCCTACAGCCTGAACCAGCATGTCGTCGCCTGGTTCACGCCCGACGACTGTGTGGTGCTGCCGTCATGAGCGCGCGCCGCATTTTTGCGCGACCGGCTCGCCTTGCCGCCATCATGCCCTATGTCTGGATGGTGCTGTTCTTCCTGGTGCCGTTCGGCTTCGTGCTGAAGATCAGCCTGTCGCAGACGGCGATCGCGCAGCCGCCTTACGAGCCGGTGTTCGACCTGACGCAAGGATGGGAGGCGCTGAAGGCTGCCTTTGCCGCGCTGTCTGTCGACAATTTCAGGCTGCTCGCCTCCGACGACATCTACATGTTCGCCTATGTGCGTAGCCTCACCGTCGCCGTCACCGCGACCGCGCTGTTGCTCCTGATCGGCTATCCCATCGCCTACGGCATGGCGCGGTTGCCGACGCGCTGGCAGGCGGTGGCAATGGTGCTGGTGATCGTGCCGTTCTGGACCTCGTTCCTGATCCGGATCTATGCCTGGATCAACATCCTCCAGCATGACGGCCTGCTCAACCAGATTCTGCTGGCGCTGCATCTGGTCAGCCAGCCGGTGGTATGGCTCTCCACCGACAGCGCGATGTATATCGGCATCGTCTATTCCTACTTGCCCTTCATGATCCTGCCGCTCTACGCCACGCTCGCCAAGATGGAGCCGGTGCTGGAGGAGGCCGCCTCCGATCTCGGCGCGCCGCCCTGGCAGGTGTTCTGGCTCGTCACCTTCCCACTGTCGCTCCCTGGCATCGGTGCCGGCGTGCTGCTGTGCTTCATCCCCATCGTCGGCGAGTTCGTCATCCCTGATCTCTTGGCCGGCTCCAATTCGCTGATGATCGGCCAGACGTTGTGGCTCGAATTCTTTACCAACAAGGACTGGCCGGTCGCCTCCGCCGCAGCCATCGTGCTGCTGGTGGTGCTGCTGGCGCCGCTGCTGCTGTACGAACGGCTCCAGAAGCGGCAGCTGGAACAGGCGCGGTGAGATGATGCGCAAGATCTCCCGCCTGTCCCGTTTCAACATCGCCTCGCTCGCACTGGGTCTGGGGTTCCTCTATCTGCCGATTCTCATCCTCGTCATCTATTCCTTCAACGCCTCGCGGCTGGTGACGGTGTGGGGCGGCTGGTCGCTGCGTTGGTATCAGGAACTCTTCAACGACCGCGCCATGATCGAGGCGGCCTGGATGAGCCTGCGGGTCGCGGTCTCCTCGGCGACCATTGCGACCCTGCTCGGCACGCTCGCGGCTGTGGCGCTGTCACGCGGCGAGCGTTTTCGCGGCCGCACGCTGTTTTCCGGCATGCTCTATGCGCCGCTGGTGATGCCGGAGGTGATCGCCGGGTTGTCGCTGCTGCTGCTGTTCGTGGCGCTGAACGCCGAGCGTGGCTTCTGGACCGTGACGATCGCGCACACCACGCTGACGATGTGCTTCGTTGCCGTCGTCGTGCAGTCCCGCCTCGGCTCACTTGATCGCTCGCTGGAAGAGGCCGCCATGGATCTCGGCTGCGATCCCGTCCGCGCTTTTCTGGCGGTGACGTTGCCGCTGATCGCCCCCGCGATCGTCGCCGGCTGGATGCTGGCCTTTACGCTATCGCTGGACGATCTCGTGATCGCGAGCTTCACCACAGGGCCCGGTTCGGCGACCCTGCCGATCCGGATCTATTCCGAGGTGCGGCTTGGCGTGAAGCCCGAGATCAATGCCATCTGCACGCTGGTGATAGGCCTGATCGCGGTGGTCATCGTCATCGCCTCGCTCGCCTCGAAACTGTCGAGCTCGCAGGGCGAGAGCGCGGCGCCATTGTAGTCTCATAGGACGATGAATCGCGCGGAAGAATGGCGTCAACTTGAGGAGGCTCTCACAAATCTGGTTGGGTCGATATCATCTCAACTCTCTCGCAGAGACCGTGAGCTACTGACTGAGTTTATCGAGAATCGAGAATTTGGCGTCGCGCTGGAATGGCTGCACTCGTCAATCATAGGAAATGATCTTCGGCCCTCTTCGGGCCAGCAACTTGAAATTCAACGATTGACGGCAGCGATGAATATCGACCTGTCGTAGCCGCTGCCCACGACAGGTATTCGGGTCGATGATCGCGCGAGATCGAGATTACGACTTCACCGCGCCCGCCGTGAGCCCGCCCACCATGTAGCGGCGGAAGGCGTAGTAGATCGCGGCCGGTGGCAGCGCGTAGATGAAGCCGGTCGTCATCAACAGCTCCCACGGCGAGTCGTCGGCAGCGAGGAAGTTGCCGAGCGCGACGGGGAGGGTGATCTCGCGGTCGTTCGAGAGCAGCAGGAACGCGTAGAGGTATTCGTTCCAGGCGAGCAGCACCGCATAGGTGCCGATCGCGACCAGCGAGGGCATCATCAACGGCAAATAGACCAGGCGGAAGATCTGGAGGGTGGTCGCGCCGTCCATCACGGCGGCCTCGTCCAACTCGACCGGCAGCTTGTCGGAGGCCTGCTTGAGCACCCAAATTGCGTAGGGGCTGGCGATCGTCACCATGGCCAGGATCAGCGACCAATGATTGTTGAGCAGGCCGTAATTGCCCATGGTGCGGTACATCGGCACGGCGAGGAAGGCCGCCGGGATGAAGTAGGTGAACAGCGCGAGGTTCATCACGATGCGTCCGCCGGGCACGCGCAGGCGCGAGATCGAGAACGCTGCCGCGGTCGCGATGACCAGTGTCAGCACGCCGACGGCCGCCGCGATCACCAGCGAATTCCAGAACTGCACGTAGAAGTCGCGCAGGAAATAATGCTGCTGCTTGAACACGATTTCGAAGTTGTGCAGCGTCGGATGATCCGGCCACAGTTTGCCCGAGAACGCGTCCTCCTTCGGCGAGATCGCGAACAGGAACATGTGATAGATCGGTATCATCGTCCACAGGAAGACGGGAATGCCGATCAGGAGCAGCCGCGATTCGGTCGCGACATCGCGTAGAGAGGGAAGCTTCATCGCGACAACCGTTTCATCATGAAATACATCAGCGGGAGGACGAACGGTACCGCGCAGACGATTGAGGCCATCGCGAGCGAGAGCTGGTCGAGCCGGAGATAGCGGATGCCGAGCGTCGACAACACGTGCGTGAGGTCGGCCGGGCCGCCGCCGGTGAGCAGATAGACGCTGTTGAAGTCGCCGAGCGTCCAGATCATCGAGAGCAGTGTGCAGGTGATGTAGAGCGTCTGCAGCGACGGCCAGGTAATGTAACGGAATTTCTGCCACCAGCTCGCGCCGTCGACCTCTGCGGCCTCGAACAGATCTTGCGCGATCGCAAGGCGTCCGGTCATCAGAATCAGCGTCCAGAACGGCAGCGACTTCCAGATGTGGACGCCGATCGCCATGGTCAGCGCCACGGTCGGGTCGTTCAGCCAATTCGGGCCGTCATCGCCGGTCAAGGAGAAGATGAAGTGGTTGACCATGCCCCATTCGGGGTTGAACATGAAGCGCACCGACAGAATGGTCGGGATCGACGGCACTGCCCAGGGCAGGATGAAGATCACCGAGAGCCATTTGATCCAGGTGCGCTGCTGGGCGAAGAAGCCGGACAGGAACAGCGCGATCAGCATCTTGATGTTGATGCCGATGAGCAGGAAGATCAGCGTGTTGACGGCTGCGCGCGCGAAGATCGGGTCGTTGTAGAGCGCGACATAATTGGACGGGGCCCGCGCCAGCCATAGCCCGTAACCGACGGGGTAGACGACGAAGGCGAGGAAAACGAGCAAATAGGGTGCGAGCAGCACGATGCCCCAGATTTGCGGCGGGGTCAGCCGCGACGACAAGGGCGGTGCGGGGATCGACTGATCGCCAGAGAGCGTAATCGCCATTCTTTTCGGACTCTTCAAAGAGTTGCCGGCCGCGAAACGCGGCCGGTGTTGTTCTTATACCTTCCCACGCAGAGCGGGGAGAGGGGTGGGATGAATTAACCCGCGACCTGCTTGATGCGGACGATCAGCTCGTCGACGGCCTTGTCGACCGGCACCTTCTCGCTGACCACCCGGTTCATAGCCTTGGCCCAGACGTTCTCGTTGTTCAGAATCGTGAACTTCCAGTTCTTGGTGAAGTCGAACGGCGCGGTGCCGCCCGTGAACTGGGCATAGACCGCCCTGCGGTGCTTGTCGGCCTGCCAGAACGGGCTGGCCTGGCTTTCCTTCGTCACCGGGAACCAGCGGCCGAGCGCGCCCTCGATATAGGGGCGAACGTTCTCTTCCTGGAGCAGGAAGCTGATGAACTGCTTGGCCTCGGCCTTGTTCTTGGCCGCGGTGAAGACCAGCCCGGTCTTGACGTCGGAGCGGTAGCGAATGGTTGAACCATCCGGTGCCTTGGGGAAGGACGCCGTCACGATGTCCTGCTCGTAAGCCTTCTTGCCGGCGTCGCGCTGGTCCTGCGTGAGAGCCTGGTTCTGGGAATCTTCGTACCATTTCGCCGCGATCGAGATCGTGAAGTTGTGGGTCATCACGATGGTCTTGTTGTGGAAGGCGACGTTGTTGTCCGGATCCTTCCAGGTCGTGGAGGACGGCGGCGTGCAACCTTTGATGTAGGTGTCGGTGTAGTCCTTCAGCGCCTTGATCAGGTTCTCGCGAACCTTGGGATCGTCGACCGTGAGCTTGCCGTCGTCGTCGACCAGCTTGACGTGGTAGGCGTCCATGAAGGTGTAGAACGACTGAAAGGCGTCGGTGGATTCCACGCCCATCGGCTGGCCGACGCCATAGATGCGCTGGCCGGTGGCTTTACGGATCCCCGGTTGCACCTTGTCGCACCAGAACGTCCAGTAACCTGCCCAGTCGGTCGGGATGTCGGCGAGCTTGAAGCCGGCCTTCTCCAGCATGTCGTTCCAGATCTCGACATGCATGCTCTGCTGCTTCAGTGGGAAGCCGTAATAGGCTTTCTTCTTGGTGACGTCGTTATAGAGGATCGACGCATCCAGCGTGTTCTGCACGAACCGGCCCTTGATCGGCTCCATCACGTCCGTGAGGTCCTCGAGCTTGCCCTCATAGGCCCACTTGCCCTGCGCCTGCACGTCATAGGAATCGGAATAGGCGACATCGGGCACGGTACCGGCATCGAGCGCGGCGACCGTCTTCGGAATCATGTCCTGGATCGCGTACTGCGACAATTCGACCTTGATGCCGGTCTTGGCTTCGAACTTCTTGATCGTTTCGAGCAGCGCGTCGTCTTCGGAACGGTAGAAGCCCTTGCCCCACCAGACCGTAATCGTCTTCTGCTGCGCAAATGCGGGTGCAGCGGCTGCAAGCAGCCCGGCCGCAGCGACCGCCAATGATACTGCGCCAATAACCTTGGATTTCACGTTTATCTCCCTCAAACGGCCGGTGTTTTTAACCGGTCGTATAAAACACTAGCCCATGGCCGTCAGCCGATCTAGCGGCATCTTGTCAGACATAGGTCGTGGGTGTCGGGCGAGAGAAGATGCTTAATGTGCGCATCAATCCAATCGCCGCATCAATTCGCCCTGATCAATTCGCGCCGATCGGCTGGTGTCGCTTGATCGCTGTTCCTAGTTGGACTTCGCGCCTTGCTTGGCATTCTCCGCCGTCGGCGATTCGGCCGGTGCGGAACGTTTTCCGCTGCCGGTGATGCGCTCGATCGCGGAGCGCACCGCGTCGCCCGGCTTGCGGTCCTTGAGCAAGTCGAGCAGCGGCGCTGAAGCCGGCGAGCGACGGATCAGGCTTTCCGGATCGGGGAAGACCAGGGGATCGTCCCACGGGCCCTGCACCACGAAGGGCAATTCGAAGCCCGACGCGCTATTGAGGCTGGCCACGCCCTTCATGTCATATTCACGCGTCGGCACCGAGGCGGTGCCGGTCATCGTGATCTTCGCCGCAGGTCCTTCGACGCGGATGTCCTCGGCGGTGGCGACGCCGTCGGAGAACTTCACCGCGATGGTGAGATTGTCGTAAGGGGTGGTGCCGTTGCGGAAATTGCCGCCGCCGGACAGCGGCCGGCGCTCCAGCCGCTTCAGGAGCTGCTCGGCATTGAAGCCCGAGATCGCGCCGTCATGTCCGGTCACGGTGGCGCTGCCGTCGAGCGACTGCACGAGGCCGAACGGGCTCGAGCCGGAAGCGAGGAGCGAGACGTTGATGTTGCCGCGGCCGGACAGCTTGGTGATGCCGAACAGCTCGGAGGCGCAGGCCTGGAGGTCGACGTCGGTGAACTGGAATTGCGCCTTGATGTCGGCGACGGTGTCGGAGCGCGCGATGCCGAACGAGCCCTTGGCGATACCGCCATAGACCTGGGCCTCGCCGACCGAGAGCGCCAGCGTGCCATTGCGCAGATTCGCGCCGATCGCGGTGCGGCCGAGTTTCGACGCGCCGACCGTCAGCTTGGCTGCCGACAGGCGCATGTCGAGGTCGGTGGTCGATAGGGCGTTGAGATCGAACAGCTGCCTGTTCCAGTCGCGCGCGCCGCTCGCGAGCAGGCGGAAGGTCGAGATATAAGGTGTGAAGTCGAGCGCGTCGGCGGCGAGCGTCGCCTGCAGCGTCTGCCGGCCGTTATTGGCGTAGGTCATTACGCCCTCGGCGCTGTTGCCGTCGAGCTCGATATTGACGTTGGTGAGCGCGATCGAGGCGCCGACGACATTGGCGCGCGCCTTCAGCGCGAAGCGGCCGAAGCCGCCGCTGGCAGGCTGCGGCTGGCCGGTCCAGCGCAGCGCGTTGCGCAAGGACGGGCTGTCGATGGTGAGCGTGCCCTCCATCATCGGGCTGGTGCGGTTGGCGACGCTGCCGTCGAACGCGAGCTTGAGCGGGGCGCTCGCGATCCGCGCCTTCAACCCCGAACGGTCGCCGGAAAGGGCGGCGACGAAATCGGCGAAGCTGATCGAGCCGTCGACGCGCTCGCCGCGCCAGTCGAATTGTCCGGTCGCGGCGAAGGAGCGCGAGATCGAGGGCCACGCCAGCGACAGGTCGATGTCCTCGAACTTCTCGGTGCCGTGCGTGGCAGCGTTCTCGTAATTGAGCACGCCGTCCTGGATCCGGATTTCGGAGAACGACACCTGATTCTCGGCGCCGGGCTTCATGGTGCGCGCGATGGTCTGGATGAAGGGCGTCCAGTTGCTTTCGCCGTCCGGCTTCAGGCTGACATGGATGCGCGGCCGCAGCAGCGTCAGGTCGGCGATCTCGAACCGTTGCAGCAGCAGCGGCAGCAGCCGCAGGTTCGCGGTGAGCACGTCGACATGGAGCGCGGGATCGCTGGTGCCGCCGCCCTTCAGGCCGACGTCATGGAAGGAGATGTAGCTCGCCGGCAGCACCGAAATGTCGATTGCGCCGTTGACGCTGAGCTCGAGCCCGGTGACAACGCGGATCTGCGCTTCCACTGCCTTGCGCAGCGCGTCGCGGTTGATGAGCCAGGAAGTCGCGATCAGGGCGATCAGCGCGCCGCCGAGCAGCGCCGCGATCGGCGTCCCGAGGCGCTTTATTCCTTGGGCCATGGTCAATGGCATGTCCTGATCGGGTTGGTCGTTGGAGCCAGAAGGGCGGGCCGGTAAACCTGCGTGCCCACACCCAACCCCCGCAACTTGATGGGTTTTCTTGTCGCTTTCAAGGCCGCGGACGGTTCTGCCCACGGCGTGGGCAGCTTCTACCACCAGGCTACCGGGCGGAGAACCCCGTATCATTGACGGCTTCGGACGATTTCGCCTAATAATCGCCGCCAATAAGGCGCGACGCCTGCAAGCCGAAGGTTCACTCGAAGGTTATTTGCATGAACAAGGTCTATCCCGACGCCAGGTCGGCTCTTGAGGGCGTTCTGAAAGACGGCATGATGATCATGTCGGGCGGCTTCGGCCTCTGCGGCATTGCCGAGACGCTGTCGGACGCGATCCGCGAGTCCGGCGTCAAGGACCTGACGGTCGTCTCCAACAATGCCGGCGTCGATGGCATCGGGCTTAGCCGCCTGCTCGAAACCCGGCAGATCAAGAAGATGATCTCGTCCTATGTCGGCGAGAACAAGCTGTTCGCCCAGCAATTCCTCGCCGGTGAGCTGGAACTCGAATTCAACCCGCAGGGCACGCTGGCCGAGCGCATCCGCGCGGGCGGCGCCGGCATTCCGGCCTTCTACACCAAGACCGGCGTCGGCACGCTGATCGCCGAAGGCAAGGAAGTGAAGGAATTCGACGGACAGAAATACCTGATGGAGCGCGGCTTGTTCGCCGACCTCGCCATCGTCCACGCCTGGAAGGGCGACACCGCCGGCAACCTCATCTACCGCAAAACCGCGCGCAACTTTAACCCGATGATGGCAACCGCCGCCAAAGTCACGGTGGCCGAGGTCGAGCATCTGGTTCCGGCCGGCGAACTCAATCCCGACCACATCCACACGCCCGGTCTTTTCGTAAAGCGCATCGTCGAGGTCGGAACGGCCAAGAAGCGCATCGAATTCCGCAACACCCGCCCGCGCACCGCCGCTTAAGCGTATCAGGAGATACACATGGCCTGGACCCGTGAACAGATGGCTGCGCGCGCCGCGAAGGAATTGCGTGACGGCTATTACGTCAATCTCGGCATCGGCATCCCGACGCTGGTCTCGAACTACATCCCTGATGGCGTCGATGTCAGCCTGCAGAGCGAGAACGGCATGCTCGGCATGGGACCGTTCCCGTACGAGGGCGAAGAGGACGCCGATCTCATCAACGCCGGCAAGCAGACCGTGAGCGAGCTGCCCTCGACCTCGTATTTCTCGAGCGCTGACTCTTTCGGCATGATCCGCGGCGGCCACATGGACCTGTCGATCCTCGGCGCAATGCAGGTGGCCCAGAACGGCGATCTCGCCAACTGGATGATCCCCGGCAAGATGGTCAAGGGCATGGGCGGCGCGATGGATCTCGTCGCCGGCGTCAAGCGCGTCGTCGTGGTGATGGAGCATTCGGCCAAGGACGGCTCGAAGCTTCTGAAGCAGTGCAATCTGCCGCTGACCGGCGAGCGCGTGGTCGACATGGTGGTGACTGACCTGGCCGTCTTCACCATCGACAAGCATGGCAACGGCGGCATGGCGTTGATCGAGCTCGCCGACGGCGTCTCGCTCGACGAGGTCAAGGCCAAGACCGAAGCCGAATTCCGCGTCGCGCTGAAGAACACGTAAGATCTTGGCAAAAGGGGGCGCGCATGACGATAAGGTCTGCGCGTCCTGAAGACGCCGATTTTATCGCACAAACCATCCTGTCATCGCAGCGCGGCTACCGGCCGCGCGGCTGGTTCGACGTTGCGCTCGGCTGGCCTGAAACACAGTGCCGCGATTTCATCGCCCGCGTCGCGGTCGCGCGCGCGGTGTCGATGTGGCACGTGTCGCAATTTCTGGTCGCCGAGATCGACGGGCAGCCGGGCGCCGCGCTCTGCGCCGTGCCTGCGGCGGGCACGGGACCCGCGGCGTGGCGTGCGATCGAGGAGGTCGGTGCTGCGACCGGGCTCCCCGCTTCGGACCTGGACGCCATCCGCCAACGCGGCGCCTACACGCGCGCCTGCTGGGTTCAGGGCGGCGAGGGCGATTGGATGATCGAGTATGTCGCGACCGAGCCCGCCTATCGCGGCCGCGGCCTGGTGCAGGCGTTGATTACGCATGCGCTGGAGAAGGGCCGTGCGGCTGGATTTGCCCGGGCGACAATTTCGTTCCTGATCGGCAACGAGGCCGCCGAGCGCGCCTACGCCAAGGCCGGATTTGTCTTTGCGGAAGAGAAGCGCGATCCCGCCTTCGAGGCGATCATCGGCGCGCCGGGCTTTCGCATGTTCGTGCGGACGATGTGATCGGCCTTGAAATTCAGGCTGCGGCCGCCGCCGGTGGCCGGACGCCTTTGCGCCATGCGGTGATGGTGCAGCCGAAGCGGCCGCGGAACCAGCGGGCCATGGCGCTCTGTGCGGAGAAGCCGAGCTGCACGGCGATGTCGGCCAGCGGCCGGTCAGGGTCGTCGATCAGCTGGACCACGAGATCGGCGCGCTGCGTGTCGTGAATGGCCGAGAAGCTGGTGCCGGCTTCGGCGAGGTGGCGGTGGATGGTGCGGCGGGTGCAGGCGAGGTGCTCGGCCACGCGCTCGACCGTGCAGTCGCCGCTGGCGAGCAGGAGGCGCACGACCTCGTCGACCTTCTCCTCCCAGCTTGCCGGCCGTGTCTCGATCGCCTCGATCCGCTTGCGCAGATAGCTCGCGATCAGCGGATGCGCGCTCGGGATCCGGCGCTCCATGTCGTGTGCCGACAACAGGATCGAATCGTTCTCCGCATTGAAAGTCACACGGCAGCCGTAGAACTCGCGGTAGCGCTTGCGGTCGTGCGGCGGTGGATAATGCAGGTGAACTTCCTGCGGCCGCCAATCGCTGCCGAACAGCGACTGAATGATGCGGTGGACGCTCCCGAGCGCCATGTCGATCGACTGCCGCGGCGCGGTCGGTTGGCGGCCACGCAGATGCAGCGTAACGGTCACGGTCTGCTTGTTGCGGGTGACGTCCAGCTTCATGCCGTCGTGATGGATGGGGATGAAGCGCGAGAAGGCTTCGATGGCTTCGCCGACGGTCGCCTGTTCGCGCACGATCAGGCCAACCGCGCCGAAATTGGTCAGCCCGCCGCGCTCGGCGAGCCGCAAGCCGAAATCTTCGGCCCCGGAAGCTTCTGCCGACAATTCGAGCAGGCGGCGGAGACCGGTGACGGCAATGGGCGTGTCGGGCTTTTCGAGGCAGGCCAGCGGCAGCCTGACCTTGCGCATCATCTGTTTGGGGTCGAGCCCGACCGACCGGGCGACCTCCGGGTAATAGCTCAAGCCTGCGCTGCGAATGAGGTCGGTCATGCGACCCGTTCCAGTCAGCCATTCCCGCAGATGTCCCGAAATGTAAAGTTTCTGTCCCGATCCGTCAAATCCGGAAACAGGGTGGAACATACATAAGTGAAACCGAAGCACTGGCGCGGATGCCGTGCTCACGACGCGGGGCGCTATGAGGCCCTCGGCCGTCTCGGATCATTTGAGCAAGACATTATTGGATCGGGATCATGCCGGGAAACATGCTTTCCAAGGGTGAGGTATTCGTCATCGACACCGACGCGGTCTCCCGCGAACAACTTTCCACCGCGCTCCAACACAGCGCCTATGACGTGATCTGCTTCGCCGACGGTGCGTCTCTGCTGTCGGAAGCCAAGGCGCGGATGCCGGCTTGCGTGGTGCTGGATATGCCGCCCGATCGCTCCGGCCTCGACGTGCTCAAGCGCCTGCGTGAGGAAAACTGCATGGCGCCGGTGCTGGTGACTGCGGCTAACGGCAGCATCGCCATGGCGGTTGACGCGATCAAGAGCGGCGCGGCCGATTTCATCGAAAAACCGTTCCGCACCCACGATATCGTCGACCGGATCGATGCCGCCATCGACGAATTCGCACAGCCCGGCTCTCACCGACAGCGCTGGCTGCCCGGCTGCGAACCCCTGGCCGGGCGTGAAGGCGACGTGCTCGAACATCTCGCCGCCGGCCTCACCAACAAGGAGATCGCCCGACGCATGCATTTGAGCGCACGGACGGTCGAGGGCTATCGCGCCGGCATCCTGAAAAAGGCCGGAGCCAAGAACGTCACCGATCTGCTCCGCCGCATCTTCGGCCAGGGTTCGCCCACCCAAGCCTAAAGTCTCAAGTCAAAAGCTTCGCCGCGGGACGCCACGATCCGCGGCCTTGGTGCCGCCGCGGCCGCGCCCCACGGAAACCCCAATCGAACCAGTTCCTTCGCTGCCGCGTCTCATCACATGGCGCGGCATCTTTTCGCGCGTCCGGCTGCGGCGCGGCGATATCGGCAGGGAGGAAATTTATGCGCATCATCGCAAAATATCTGGCGACGACGAGTCTGGTCCTGGTGACCAGTGCGGCCGCGTTGCCGTCATGGGCCGCAGACGTCGACGCCACATCGGCGATCGACACCGTCACCGTCTATCCCGATGGCGCCACCGTCACCCGTATCATCGCGCTGGACGTTGCCTCCGGCGACAGCACGCTGGTCGCCAAGGATTTTCCGCTCTCGCTCGATCCGTCCTCCCTCCGCGTCGAAGGCGAGGCGGGCGCAAAACTCACCATCGGCACGATCGATGCGCGGCCGCCGCGTGCGGCGCCGCCGGTCAACCTGTCCGAACTCGACAAGCGCATCGAAACGCTCAAGGACGAGCGCTCCGATTTGCAAGGAGCAATCGATGCGGCGGTTGCGCGGCGCAAATTCGCGCAGCGGTTTGCCGAAGCGTCCCCCGCCGGGCTCGGTGAAAAGGGCGAAGCGCGCCCGATCACCGAATGGCGGGCGGCGTTTGGCGCGGTCGGTGAGGAGATCGCGACCGCCGACACCGCGATCCGAGATGCCACGCGGAAACAGCGCGAGATCGATCGCCAGATCGCGCAACTCGAAGCCGAGCGCTCGGCCAAACCGCCGAGCAAGCTCGAGGTGCGCATTGACGTCGCCTCGGCGGCCGCGACCAAGGCAACGCTGCGTGTGACCTATGCCGTGCGCAACGCGCGCTGGCTGCCGCTCTACGACGCCCGGCTCGATACCGGCGCCAAGGACCGCAAGCCGCAACTCGAACTGGTCCGCCGCGCCGAGGTCACGCAATCGACCGGCGAGGATTGGTCGAACGTGACGCTTGGCGTCTCCACGGTTCGCCTCGGTCGTGGCGGCAGCGCGCCGGAGCTGAACTCGCTGGTCGCGCAGTATTTGCAAGTGCCGAAGCCGCGCGCGTTGGGTTCAGTCTCCGATATGGCAATGCCTGCGGCGGCACCGATGCAGCGAAAGGTGGAAGCCCCCGCCTACGCTGGCAGATCCAGGGAAGATCTTGCGGAACGCGCCGAAGAACAGCAGGCCGTTGCCGAAATCGGCGATTTCCAGGCCACCTTCAGGATTCCCGGCCGCGTCAGCCTCGGCGCCGCCGAGGGCGCCAAGAGCCTGCGCGTCGCTTCGATGAACGTGCCCGCCGATCTCATGGTGCGCGCGGCACCGGTGATGGACCCGACCGCCTTCCTCGAAGCGAGCTTCAAGCAGACGGATGACGCGACACTGCTGCCGGGCAAGGTCGCGATCTATCGCGACGGCGTCTTCGTCGGCCGCGGCAAGCTCTCGGCCTCCGCCAAAGACGACATCGTGCGGCTCGGCTTCGGCGCCGACGACAAGATCAAGGTCGAGCGCGCCGTGCTCAAGCGCAACGAAGGTTCGGCCGGTCTCCTGGTGACAACGTCGAAGACCGACGAGCGCGCATTCAAAACCACCGTCCGCAACGGCCACGACTTCCCGATCAGGGTTGCGATCGAGGATCAGCTGCCGGTCAGCGAGAACGAGGACATCGTGGTGGAGATGCTGCCGGCGACCACGCCGCCGACCGCAAGCAATATCCGCGACCGGCGCGGCGTGCTGGAATGGTCGTTCGACGCCAAACCCGCCGAGGTCAAGGACATCAACTTCGTCTGGCGCATCCGCTGGCCAAAGGACAAGAGCATGGTGATCGTGCCGGCTGGCTAGAGTCCGGCCACTGGCGGCGCCGCGCGCATCGACAGGTCACGTCCAGCCGGTTCGGTTTCGAGAGAGCCGAGCCCTGCTTCGCCTTCAGGAAATCCGCGACGTCGAGCAGCATGAACTCGTCGTCGTCGGCCTTGTTGGGATCGCGGCTGGACGAGAACGGCAGATTGTTATGCGTCTCCTGTTAGCGGATGCCGTCTTATGCAGATCGCGTGTTGCAGTTTTGTGAAACCGGACCCAACGCCGCCGCCGCGGTTACTCCTTCACCGCGCCGGTCAGTGACGACACGTAATAATCCACGAACAGCGAGTAGAAGATCGCGACCGGCAGCGAGCCGAGCAGCGATCCCGCCATCAACGCCCCCCACTGGTAGACGTCGCCGGTGACGAGTTCGGTCAGGATCGCGACCGGCACGGTCTTGTTGGCGCCGCTCTGGATGAAGGCGAGCGCGTAGATGAACTCGTTCCAGGACAGCGTGAAGGAGAAGATGCCGGCCGAGATCAGGCCGGGTACCGCCAGTGGCAGCGTGATCCGGCGCAGGATCTGCAGCCGCGTGGCGCCGTCCACCAGCGCGCATTCCTCGAGCTCGTAGGGGATCGACTTGAAATAGCCGATCAGCAGCCAGGTGCAGAACGGCACCAGAAAGGTCGGATAGACCAGGATCAGGGCAAGCGGGCTGTCGAACAGGCCGAACTGCACGACCACGGTTGCGAGAGGAATGAACAGGATCGACGGCGGCACGAGATAGGCGAGATAGATGCCGAGACCGACATAGGCGCTGCCGCGGAAGCGCAGGCGTTCGATTGCATAGGCGGCAAGCGTGCTCGCGATCAGCGACAGCGTGGTCGAGCCGATCGCGACCAGCATTGTCGTCCACAGCCAGCGTGGATAGGCGGTGTCGAACAAGAGATGCTTGATATGGGCAAGCGTCGGCGAGGAGATCCAGAACGGATTGTGCTCCTTGTAGTTCATCAGTTCGGCGTTCGGCTTGAACGACGTGATCGCCATCCAGTAGAACGGAAACAGCAGGATCAGCACGAAGCAGCCGAGCGGCAGGTAGATCATCATCAGCCGCCGCAGCCCGGAATCCCAGGCCATGGTGTCGGGCGCGGCCTTCGCGTCGGCGGTGGCCGGTTGAGCGACAAGATCAGTCATTGTTCTCTCCCTGCTGCCATTTGCGGCGCGCGAGGCCGAAATATGAGAACAGCGTCGCGAACACCAGGAACGGGATCATCGAGACCGCGATCGCCGCACCTTCACCGAGCTCGCCGCCGGCAATGCCGCGCTGGAAGGCCAGCGTTGCCAGCAAATGGGTCGAGTTGCCGGGGCCGCCACGGGTGATGGCGTAGACGAGCTGGAAGTCGGTGAAGGTGAAGATGATGGAGAAAGTCATGACGATGGCGAGGATCGGCATCATCATCGGGAAGGTGATATAGCGGAAGCGCTGCCAGGCGGTGGCGCCATCGAGCATCGCCGCCTCGTAGAGCGAGGGCGAGATGGTCTGCAGCCCCGCCAGCAGCGAGATCGCGACGAAGGGAATGCCGCGCCAGATGTTGGCGGCGATCAGCGAGAAGCGCGCCGGCCAGGGCGAGCCGAGGAAGTCGATATTGGTCGTGCGCCAATGCAGCACGTCGACCAGGAGGTAGGAGATGATCGAGAACTGCGGATCGTAGATCCACCAGAACGCCAGCGCCGACAGCACCGTCGGCACGATCCAGGGCATCAGGATGATCGCACGCAACAGGCTCTTGAGCGGAAAATGGTTGTTGAGCAGCAGCGCGAGCCAGAAGCCGAGCGCGAACTTCCCGAACGTCGCGATCGCCGTGTACACCACGCTGTAGAACACCGCGTTCCACCACAGGGAATCGGTGAGCAGATACTGGAAGTTCTCCAGGCCGACGTAGACGCCTTTTCTGCCGATCGTTGTGTCGGTGAAGGCGAGCCAGATGCCGAGGCCCAGCGGATAGGTCAGGAACACCGCGAGCAGCCCGATCGCGGGTGCGAGGCACATCACGATCAGGAACGGCTTGTAGTCGAACAGGCGTACCAGCCAGGATGGCTGCCGCTGTGCGAGTACGGGGGAGGAGAGGGTGGTCACGGACATCGGTCAGGCGTCCTGTTCTAGGCTGTCACCACATCCGTCATTGCGAGCGAAGCGAAGCAATCCAGTCTGTCTGCGCAGTTACAGTCTGGATTGCTCAGTCGCTTCGCTCTCGCAATGACGGTCGCTTTATCGTCGGGCGTTATTTCTGGCGCCGGAAGTACCGCTTGCTGCGCTGCTCGGCTTCCGCGGCCGCGGCTTCCGGCGTGGCCGCGCCGGTCGCAACGGACGCGAACATCTGAATCAGCACATAGTCGGCGCTGACGGCACCGGTCGCCGTCGAGATCGGGCCCGCGTAGCCGTCATAATAGGTGCTGTTCATTGTGTCCTTGAACAGCTTCACCTTGGGATCCTGCGCCCACACGCCGGCCTCGCCATAGGCGGCGAGCGGCTGGGACCAGTAGCCGGAGTTGGCGTTGAGCCAAGGCTCGTACTGGTCCTTTTCCAGCATGTATTGCAGGAAGGCCTTTGCGGCGTTGGGGTACTGGCTGTGCTTGAACACCATGGCGTTCAGGGTCAGGCCCGCCATCGGAGAGACCTTGGCCAAGCCCTTCGGCAGCAACTGATGCTCGCTGTCGTCGGCGATCGCCTTGGTCGCGGGATCGTTCTTCAGCGAGAAATACAGCGAGACGCCGTTGGCGGTCAGCGCGATCTCCTGCGCGGCGTAGGCGCGGTTGTTGCTGACGTCATTCCATGACGTCGTGCCGGCGATGAAGGTCGGGTAGAGCTGCTTGACCCAGTTCAGTGCGGCGATCGTCTCCTTGCTGTTGATGACGACGTTGCCCTCTTCGTCGAGCAGGGCCGCGTTGTGCGACCACAGCGCCCAGCTCGCGAAGCCGTTGCCGTCGCCCTTGGCATTGCCGAGCGCGAAGCCTGCCGGCTTGCCGGCCTTCTGGAGCTTCCGGCACAGGTCGAGGATCCCGGCATGGTCTTCCGGCACCTTGTCGAAGCCCACCGATTGCAGGATCGATTTGCGGTAGATCAGAGGCCCCGCGGTGGCGCCAAACGGCAGCCCGATCCAGGTGGGGCTCTTGTTCTTCTTGCCGTAGCGCTGCGCCAGCGGCAGCCAGCCGCCGTAGCGCTTGCCGAGATAGTCGGCGACGTCGGTCAGCTCGACCAGCTTGTCGACATAGATGTGCGGTGCGTCGGAGAAGCCGATGATGATGTCGGGACCGGCGCCGGAATTCGAGGTCACCGCCGTCTGCTGGTTGATGTCTTCCCAACCGACGAAATCGACCTTGACCTCGACACCGGTCTCCTTGGTGAATTTTGCCGCATTGGCGCGGAACACGTCTTCGTCGGCCTGGACGAAGCGTACCGGTCGCAGCATGCGCAGGGTTGCGCCTTTCTCGATCGGCAGTTTCGGTGCGGGGACGTCGGCGGCCTTGATCGCGGATTGGGCGTTTGCCGGAGCACCGGTTGCCGCGATCGCGGCAGCGGACAGGCCCAGCGCCAAGGCATCACGACGTGTGATGTCGTTCCTCATCGATTTCTCCCTATATGTTTCCCTTCCCGGCGTTGATCGCCGGTGAAGGGTCTTTTCGGTTTCCGGCGCGCCTGGCAGCCGGCCGCCTAGCTGTTCGGACCGCGGTCCATGCTGACAGGCTGCCAGCGGCGGAGCGCGGTGTCTTGCAGCACCGACGGATTGACGCAGCTTACCGGCCACATGCCCTGAAGCACCAGTGACAATTCGTAGCCCACCCGGCGCTTGCGCGCCTCGTCGAACCGTGCCGAGGCCGAGGCGACATGGGCGGTCAGGGTCACGTTCTCCATGCCGAGCAGCGGATTGTTGTGCGAGGGCGGTTCCTTCTCCAGCACGTCGAGGCCGGCATGGGCGATCCAGCCCTCCTGGAGCGCCTTGATCAGGCTCTCCTCGTCCACGGTGGCGCCGCGGCCGGTGTTGATGAAGACCGAGCCCTTCTTCATCTGCCGGAAGTGCTTCTCGGTGAGCATGTGATGCACCTCCGGCCGGGCGGGGGCGTGCATCGAGACGAAATCGGATTGCGACAACACCTCGTTCAGCGTTGCCGGGATCACGCCGTGGTCGGACATCAGCGTTTCCTGGATGAACGGATCGTAGGCAATCATGCGCAGGCCGAACGGCGCCGCGCGCTTCGCAACCGCACGTGCGACGCGGCCGAACGAGACGAAGCCGAGCGTCTGGCCCATCAGCCGCGGAATCTTCGACAGCGCCGGCCGGCCCTCGGCCCAGCGGCCGCTGCGCACCATCCGGTCCTGCTCGACCAGCCGGCGGAAGCCGGCGAGCAGCAGCATCATGGCATGGTCGGCGACCTCCTCAATGAAGGTGTCGGGGATGTTGGTGACGGGAATGCCGCGCGCCGTCGCGGCCTTGATGTCGACGCTGTCGACGCCGACGGAGCCGAGCGTGATGACCTTGCAGGTCTCCAGAGCGTCGATGATCGTCTTGGTGATCGGGATGCCCTTGGCGTAGATGGCGTCGGCGGTCCTCGCGGCGGCGATGAACCCGGCCTCGTCGGCAGGAGCCTCGACGATCTCGGCGTCGATCGGATCGAGCGCCTCGCGCTCGTAGGAATAATCGCTGCTCGCGACGGTGAAGCTCGCGCCCTTCGGCGTCACCACCCTGTATTTCGGCATGTCCTGCTCCCGATTTGGTTTCTTGTTGGGGCCCGGCCTTCGCGCGGGCCTTCGCGCCTTTTACGCGAAATCGGGCAGGTCGCGTACAATTCGCAGTTGTCGTTGAGGTGATTTATACGACCGGTTCGACCCCTTCTCCGGGCTTCTACGGGGCGTCCCGTAACAGGTTGCTAAGGGGTCCCCACTAAAACTCGATTTAATTTCGACCGACTCACTCGCGCGTCCTTATCCCTTTGTTGCCGGAGCCTCCCGTGAAATTGAGCAATCTGAAGATCGCCCCCAAGCTCGGCATTCTTGTCGGCGTCACCTTGTTTGGCCTGTGTATTTCCGGGGTTCTTGCCGGCTATCTGATGAAGCGCGAGATGGTGAATGCGCGCATCGACCAGGCCAAGGCCATCGTCGAGATGGGTCGCAACTATGCGATTACGCTGAAGAAGCGCATCGACGCCGGCGAGCTGACGAAGGACGCCGCGATGACGGAGCTTCGGCGCTATGGCAACGCGATGACCTACGACAAGGGCGCCGGCTATCTGTTCGGCACCTCCTATGATGGCATCACGCAGCTCGCGCCCGATCCCAAGCAGATCGGTATCGATCGCATGGACGTTGAAACCAACGGCCGCAAGCTGAACCGCGAATTGATGGCAGGCGTGAAGGCCAACGGCGACACGATGCTGTATTATGAATATGTGAAGCCCGGTCAGGACACGCTGATCCGCAAGATCGGCTATGCGATGGCAGTCCCCGGTCTCGACATGTTCATCGGCACGGGCGCCTATCTCGACGATATCGACGCCAAGATGGGCCCGGTCTACTGGCTGCTTGGCTTCGCCATGCTCGGCATCATGATCGTCGCCGGCAGCGTTGCCTGGCTGATCGGCCGCAGCATCAGCCGTCCGCTCGCGCTGCTCGGTACCCGCATGAAGGATCTCGCCGACGGCAAGCTCGAGGGCGACATCCCCGGTGTCGGCCGCAGCGATGAGGTCGGCGCGATGGCTTCGACCGTCCAGATATTCAAGGACAACGCCGTTCGCATTCGCGGTCTGGAAAGGACCGAAGCGGATGCCAAGGATCGCTCCGCGGCGGAACGTCGCAGCACGATGGAGGGTATTGCCAGCGACTTCGAACGCAGCGTCAACGGCATCGTCCGCTCGGTCTCCTCGGCCGCGACGGGCATGCAAGCCACGGCGCAGTCGATGACCGCGACCGCCAGCGACGCCTCTACGCGTGCGGCGACTGTCGGCGCGGCCTCACAGAGAGCGTCGGGCAATGTCGGCACGGTTGCTGCGGCCGCGGAAGAGCTGTCGAGCTCGGTTGCGGAAATCTCCCGCCAGGTGACGCGCTCGACCGAGGTGGCGAGCCGCGCCGTCAACGACGCCGAACGCACCAATGCCACGGTGCAGGGGCTCTCCACCGGCGCCGAGAAGATCGGCGAGGTGGTCAAGCTGATCCACTCGATCGCCGCGCAGACCAATTTGCTCGCCCTCAACGCTACCATCGAGGCGGCCCGTGCCGGTGAATCCGGTCGCGGATTCGCCGTCGTCGCCTCCGAGGTCAAGGCGCTTGCCAACCAGACCGCCAAGGCGACCGAGGAAATCTCCGCCCAGGTCGCGGCGATGCAGACCTCGACCAGCGATGCGGTCGCAGCCATCGGCGGTATCACCCAGACCATCGCCGAGATGAGCGAGATCACCGCGGGCATTTCCGCGTCGATCGAGCAGCAGGGCGAGGCCACCCGCGAGATCGCCCGCAACATCCAGTCGGTCGCGGCCGGCTCGAGCGAGATCAACACCCATATTGGCGGCGTCACCTCAGCCGCGGAAGCGACCGGTACGGCCGCCACCGACGTGCTGACCAATGCCCGCGAGCTGGATAACCAGTCCGGCGCGCTGCGCAGCGCCGTCGACGGCTTCCTGGCCAAGGTGCGCGCGGCGTAAGACAGGTTCTCGTGCCCCGGACGCAGCGCAGCGCTTCTTCAGCGGTGCGCTGCAGAGCCGGGGCCCATGCCTGTCGCATTCTGGGTCCCGGCTCTGCGTCGCACCGCTTCGCGCTGCGCCGTGTCCGGGGCACGAGACCGTCCTACTGCTTCTCGATCCCCGCTTCCCGGATCAGCTTCTCCCACAACACCAGCTGTTCGTTCACGAACGTGCCGAGCTGCTCTGGCGTGCCCGAAAATGCGTCCATGCCGAGGGTGGCGAGCTGGGCCTTGATCTCCGGCTTCTCGACGATCTTCCGGATCTCGGCGTTGAGCCGCGTCACGATGTCCTTGGGCAGACCGGCGGGACCGAAATAGCCCTGCCACGACGAGATGTCGAAGTCCGGCACGCCGGCCTCCTGCATCGAGGGCAGGGTCGGCACCAGCGATGAGCGGTCCTTCGTCGTGACAGCGAGCGCACGTAGCGCGTTGCCCTGGACGTGGGGCAGGCCGGTCAGGATGTCCACGAACATCATCGAGACGCGGCCGCCCATGACGTCGTTGAGCGCCGGCGGCGAGCTCTTGTAGGGCACGTGCAGGAGGTCGAGCCCGGCATTGTGCGCAAAGGTCGCGCCTGACACGATCGCCGAGGACGAGCCCGAGGCGTAGCTCAGCTTGCCGGGATTGGCCTTGCCGTAGGCGACCAGCTCGCCGACGGTCTTGGCCGGCACCTCCGGGTGGATCACCAGCATGAAGGGCAGGTCGCCGGTGCGCGCGATCGGGGTGAAGTCCTTGACCGGATCGTAGGTCAGGCTTTTGAGCAGATAGGGATTGGCCGAATGCGTGGTGTTGGTGGTCACCAGCAGCGTGTAACCGTCGGGGGCGGCGCGCGCGACATAGGTCGCGGCGATCATGCCGTTGGCGCCCGCCTTGTTCTCGATGACGATGCCGACGCCGAGCGCCTGCGACAAATGCTGCGAGATCAGCCGCGTCGTGGTGTCGGTGCCGCTGCCGGCCGCAAACGGCAGCACAAGCGTGATGTTGCGGCTCGGATAATTGTCGGCCTGCGCAGCGGATGCGGCGGCGAGACAAAGAGCGGCGGTGCCGACGGCACGCAGGTTTCGGATCAACGCTGAAAGCATGTCTGGTCGTTCCCTCTTTTTTCGTTGGCGGGGAACCTAGCGTCTCCTCGTTGAAATCGGAAGGCGCGAGTTTGTCGCCTTGTCTCCGCACCGCGGAATTACTTCACCGCAGAGCCCTGGCGCGAGGCGATCACGACGCCGGCGAGCACCAGCAGGTAGCCGATCAAATGGAAAGGCTGGAGCTTTTCGCCGAGCAGCAGGATCGCCATCGCTGAGCCGAACACCGGCACCAGATGGAAGAACGGCGCGGCGCGGTTCGGGCCGATCAACGCCACGCCGCGGTTGAAGAAGAGATAGGCCAGCGTCGAGGGAAAGATCAGGATGTAACCCAGCGTCGCCAGCGTCACCGTGTCGAATTGCATGACATGGCCGCTCCAGGCCTCCCAGATCGCGGTCGGCAGCAGCATCGTCGCGCCGCAGCAGGTGGTGAAGGAGAGAAACGAGAGCTGGTGGATCTTCGGTCGCCGCGGAATGAAGGCGGAGTAGATCCCGAACGCGACCAGCGAGGAGGCGAACATGACGTCCCCCCGGTTGAAGCTGATGCTTGCGAGCGCCGCGAAATCGCCGTGCAGGATGATGACGAGCACGCCGAGCAGCGAGATCGCGATGCCGGCGAGCTGCGCACCCGTCAGCCGGACGCCGAACAGCACCAGCGACCATAGCGCCACGAACAGCGGTCCGGCCGACTGGATCAGCAGCGCGTTCAGCGCTTCCGTATATTGCATCGCCCAGTACGAAATCGCGTTGTTGAAGGCAAAGCCCACCAGCGACAGGAACAGCATCAGCGGCAGGCTTTTGCGCAAAATCGGCCAATCGCGCTTCAGATGCGGCCAGGCGAACGGCAATAGGATCAGGAACACGCCGAACCAGCGGATCGTGGTCACCGTCAGCGGCGGCACATGCGCGCCGACATGGCGCGCGAGCACGATGTTGCCGGCCCAGAACAGTGAGCTCAGGCTGAGCAGCAGATAAGGCTGGTTGTTGAGCCAACTGGCCGGATTGGGGAGCTTTGGCGCGGGCGAAGCGATCGTCATTGGCGTTGGATACAAGCTTGCGCCGGATTTGCGTCGTGACACAAGTCACGTCGCCGCAATGCTACAATGCAGGCATGACCAGAGGAGGCGGCATTGGCGATTAATATGTTGAACATCGACGGCCTGGGGCGGCTCGATCAGGATGCCCCGGTGGTGATGCTGAATCTGATGCGCTTCCACGAGCGTTCGCGCGACGGCGACGGATCCGGCTGGGACGCATACTTGCGCTACAGCGCCGTCACAGTGCCCATGATCAAGGCGCGCGGCGGGACGCTGCTCTGGACCGGCGACGCCAAGGCGGTCGCGCTCGGCGCGCAGCGGGGAAACGATTGGGATTTCGCAGCGCTGGTCTATTATCCCACCGTCGCGGCTTTCCTCGCCATGATGACGTCAGAAGCCTATGAGACGGAGGCCGACCCGCATCGCGTCAACGGCTGCGCGGAGCACGTCATCATTGCGACGAGCGAGGCGTACAGCAAGTTCAAGATCGGCTGACGTTGGGCGTCAGTCATGTCGCCTGCTTCCGCGATGCCACGAACACGCCGGCCAGGACCAGCGCAAAACCGATGAAGTGGAACGCCCGCGGGTTTTCGCCGAGGAACGCCATCGCCATGATCGAGCCGAACACCGGCACGACATGGAAGAACGGTGCGGCGCGGTTGGCGCCGATCAGGCGGACACCACGGTTGAAGCAGAGATAGGCGAGCGTCGACGGGAACACCGCGACATAGAACAGGGTCAGGAGGTTTGGTCCGTCGAGCTTCATCACGGGACGTGCGGACAGCTCCCAGATCTCCAGCGGAATGAGACAGGCCGCACCGCAGCCGAAAGTGAAGGCGAGGAACGACAGGCCGTGCATCGGCGGCCGCTTCAGTGTCAGCACCGAATACAGCGCGAAGATGATTAGCGCGACGATGAAGATGAGGTCGCCCTTGTTGAAATCGATGTTCGACAGCGTGGTGAAATCGCCATGCAGCAGGATGATCAGCACGCCGCACATCGACAGCAGCACGCCAAAAGCCTGCGCCGCGGTGAGCCTGATACCGAGGATGGCCAGCGACCACAGCGCCACGACCAGCGGTGCGGCCGATTGCAGCAGGAGAGTATTGAGCGCCTGCGTATGCTCCAGCGCCCAATATTGCAGAGTGTTGAAGGCGCCGATGCCCGTGATCGAGAGCGTGACCATCAGGCCGAGCTTGCCGCGGATCGCGGGCCAGTCCTGCGCCAGATGTTTCCAGGCGAACGGCAGCACCAGCAGGAAGGCGAAGAACCAGCGCAGGAAGGACAGCGTGACCGGCGGGATATGACCGGCGGCGAGCCGCCCGACGACGGCATTGCCGGCCCAGCACAGCGCGGTGATGCTGAGCAGCAGGTAAGGCTGGTTGGCGATCCAGCCGTGACCGGATGTCTCCGCGCTTGTGGTCTGGCCGGTGGCGGACATTGTGATTGTTATGGCCCCGCGTCATGCGCCGAAGCCTTCCGGCCCGGCGTTGTCCGGGCCGGCGCGTGGCCCGGCTCCTCTCAAAGACACGGAAATCGAGGCTGCATCAACGGGGGGCGGATGCATCGCGACTATGCAGCGGCAGATGCGGCGTCTTACGCTTTGGTCGAAGCTGTCGCACGGCCTCGGAATATTTCTGGATTTTCAGGGGATATCAAAGGCTTGGGATGGGCCTCGGGCCTCGAAAAAGCCCCGTTCTTGCTTGCCTAGAGAGGCTGCTTCCTTTATCCGGTTGGGCTGCCTCGCGTGCGAACGGCCTCTGGCCGGGAATCAGGCTGGGCGCAGGCATGGTCCCGGAAAAGTGGGTACCGGTTTTCCGTTTGGATCATGCCGCTTACAGAGAAATCTTCGAAGGATTACCCGCGAATGGCCAATGTTGTCGTCGTCGGCGCCCAATGGGGCGACGAGGGAAAGGGCAAGATCGTCGACTGGTTGTCGGAGCAGGCGGACATCGTGGTCCGCTTCCAGGGCGGCCATAACGCCGGCCATACGCTGGTGATCAACGGCGAGACCTACAAGCTGGCGCTGCTGCCGTCCGGCGTGCTGCGGCCGTCGAAACTCGCCGTCATCGGCAATGGCGTGGTGTTCGATCCGCAGGCTTTCCTCGACGAAGTTGCAAAACTGAAGGGACAGGGCGTCGCCATCAGCCCGGACAACCTGCGCATCGCGGAGAACGTCACACTGATCCTGCCGTTGCATCGCGAGCTCGACGCCCTGCGCGAATCCTCCAACGCCGCGACCGCGATCGGCACCACCCGTCGCGGCATCGGGCCGGCTTACGAAGACAAGGTCGGCCGCCGTGCCATCCGCTTGATGGACCTCGCCGATCTCGACACGCTCCCGCACAAGATCGACCGGTTGCTTGCTCACCACAATGCATTACGCCGCGGCCTCAATCTGCCGGAGTTCGACGGCAAGGCCATCCAGGACGAATTGACCGCGTTCGCGCCGCAGCTGCTGCCCTATGCCGAGACGGTGTGGCGGCTGCTCGACATCAAGCGGCGCGAGGGCAAACGCATCCTGTTCGAGGGTGCGCAGGGCGCGCTGCTCGACGTCGACCACGGCACCTACCCCTATGTGACGTCGTCCAACACGGTGGCGGCGCAAGCGGCGACCGGCACCGGCATGGGCCCGGGCGCGGTCGGCTATGTGCTCGGCATCTGCAAAGCCTACACGACGCGCGTCGGCCAGGGTCCGTTCCCGACCGAACTCAACAACGAGATCGGCGAGGAGATCGGTCGCCGCGGCAAGGAATTCGGCGTCAACACCGGCCGCAAGCGCCGCTGCGGCTGGTTCGATGCCGTCTTGGTCCGGCAGACTGTCCGCACCTGCGGCATCACCGGTCTGGCGCTGACGAAACTCGACATTCTCGACGGCTTCGATTCGATCGACGTCTGCACCGGCTACATGCTGGACGGCAAGGAAATCGACCATCTGCCGGCGGGCGAGGGCGCCCAGGCCCGGGTCGAGCCGATCTACGAGACCATCGAAGGCTGGAAGGAGCCGACCGCAAACGGCCGTTCCTGGGCCGACCTGCCGGCCCAGGCCATCAAATATGTCCGCCGGATCGAGGAATTGGTGGGGTGCCCCGTCGCGCTGCTTTCCACCAGCCCCGAACGCGAGGATACTATTCTGGTGCAAAATCCGTTTGAGGCTTAACGATATCTTACCGGGACGTGCGCTAGTTGAGTTGAAATGGCTGATTACTATCCGCTGATCGCCCGCGCTATTGCAGCCCTGGACCCCAACGCTCCCGGCGAGAGCCGTCGCGCGCTCTACGAGCGGGCGCGCACGGCGCTGATCGCGCAGCTCCGCAGCGTGCAGCCGCCGCTCTCCGAATCCGAGATCACCCGCGAACGGCTGTCCCTGGAAGAGGCCGTCCGCAAGGTCGAATCGGAAGCTGCCCAGCGTGCCCGCGAGGCCTCGCGCCCCGGTGGCGGTGCCCGCAGCAGCGGCAGCGGCGATGCCTTCCGCCGCGCCAGCACCCGCGCCACTGAGGGCAACTCGCCCGCGCCCCAAGCCGCTGCCCCGCCGCGCACCCGTCCGGCTCCGCCGCCGCCGCGCGCCGACCGGCCGTCCTTCAATGTCGATGACCAGGGCGACGCTCCGCGTGCGCCGCGGGCCCCGCGTTTCGACGCGCCGCGCCAATCGGGTCCGTCGGCACCGCCGCCGATGCCGGAACCGCCTCCGCCGGCCGGACGTGATCGCGCCAGTGGGCGCCGTCAGCCGGACGTCGGGCCGCCGTTGCCGCCTGCACCGGGCGTACGCGGCTTCCGTGACATCACGGCCGATGCCAATGATCTCGGCGGCGCCGCCGCGCAGGCCAACCGTGCCGCGCGCCGCACCTACGCCAACGTGCCCTCGCCCTCGCCGGAATTCGACCGGCTCGAGCCGAGCCTGGAGAATCGCGCCGCCGGGGAGGCGCCTTATTCCTACGACGAATCGATCGAGGAAGCCGAGCGCTACGCGCCGCAGTCGCAGTCGCAGTCGCCATCGCAGCGTCCGCACATCCCGGTTCTCGACCGCAATACCAACAAGAAGCGCGCCCGCACCGGCTCCGTCTTTCCGTTCAAGAGCGCAATCGCCGTCGGCATCGTGCTGATCCTGGTCGGTGCCGGCATCCTCTGGGGCAAACAGCTGGTCCAGACCGCGAGCGGCCTGTTCAAGTCTTCGCCGACGCAGGTGGTGGAGGCGCCGAGGGATTCGTCGCAGCCGCAGAGCAAGCCGAAGATTCCGGATCGCGTCGGCCAGCCTTCAGCCAGCGACCAGCCGGTCGCGCCGGTGGCGCAGAAGGTGGTGCTCTATGACGAGGATCCGTCCGACCCCAAGGGCAAGCAATATGTCGGCTCGGTGGTGTGGCGGCTCGAGCCGATCAAGGCGTCCGGCAACCAGAAGGCCGACGTCGCCGTGCGCGCCGACATCGAGATCCCCGATCGCAAGTTCAAGATGACGATGTCGTTCCGCCGCAACACCGACTCGTCGCTGCCGGCGAGTCACACCGCGGAATTGACCTTCATCCTGCCGCCGGATTTCCCGGGCGGCAGCGTCTCCAACGTGCCCGGCATTTTGATGAAGTCGAACGAGCAAGCCCGCGGCACGCCGCTCGCAGGTCTCGCGGTCAAGGTCACCGACGGCTTCTTCCTGGTCGGCCTCTCCAACGTCGATGCCGACCGCAGCCGCAACGTCCAGCTCCTGAAGGAGCGCTCCTGGTTCGACGTGCCCCTGGTCTATGCCAACCAGCGCCGCGCCATCATCGCCATCGAGAAGGGCGCTCCCGGCGAGCGCGCCTTCAACGACGCCTTCGCGCAGTGGGGCGACTGAGGTCGCGCCTGACTGTCGTCCACCTTTCCCTCCGGAGAGGTGAACCAGGCATTCAACGATCCAACCGAAATTGAACCGGCGCTATTGCGCAGCAGCTTCTCGTTTGCGCGATCCCGTCGCGGCTGCGTGCTCGCGGTCCATCACGGCACGACAGCCGGGGCTGACCTGCGCCTTTTTGTGAACCATGCAGGCCCTGATCCTGGGGATGTCGGGGATTTCACTCGAGCACAGCCGCATGGCATCGCCGGAGCACATCTGTTGCGCTTCGGACGAGAAGGCGCGGCCGGGCGATGTCTGGAATGCGACGGCGGTGGTGGCGATGGCGAAGAGAGTTGCGATTGTCTGATAGCGTGTCATGCAGAATGCGTCCCCGAGTTCCGTGGGCTTGAGCCACTTGGTTTTTGGGGCGCCGCACGCGGCTTGATCTGCCGCATGTCACAGCCTTCACGCCGGGACCTCAATCCCGCATGTGGTCGCTCGATCTCTCGTGATGTGCGAATCGAAAAGTGCTGCGCCGCCCGAGCCAAGTATGCGCCATTGTCACGCGGCCGCAATGGGACGCAAAAAGGAATTCGCAATTGTTGCGTGCACGTCACGCACAAAAACGGCGCGCGCGATCAGATCAACCGATCGGAGGATACGCTCGCTTGTTCCGCGTCGCCCGCGCCAAGCCCTGCGGCGTGTTCCTCGACAGCGGTGACGCCTCTTGCTGTGAGTTCGAACAGATCGCCGTCTTTCATCACGTAACCGTCGGCGATCAGCTGTCCCACCTTGCCTTGCCGATCGTCGGCGAAGGCAACGGACTGACTGATGTCCCTGAGGATCGAGAGCTGTTCGTCGCGCAACATGGCTTCACTCTCCGTTCGAGCGGAATGGTCCGGTCCTTACATGCCGTGGCTCTGAAACACCTTCTTGCAAGAGCGCGACAGCTTGGCTCTGTTGGCCTGCAAGCAGCCTTGTACCGCCGTGTCGTTGCCGAGCTCTTTTCGGCACAGCCGCGAAGCATCGCGCGAGCAGGCCTGCTGTTCCTGCGGCGTGCCGCCATGACCTTGCGCGCGCGCAGGCAGGCCCGACAGGCCGGTCAGGACCGTCAACGCGATCGTCGTCAGAAAGAACAATTCGCGGGACATCGGCGGCTCCAAATCTGACAGGTGAGTTTCAAGTCCTGTCTGAACTCGTCGCTATGCCGCTTGTTCCCAAAGGCAGAGCCCGCACCCCGCTATTCAAGGTTCCCGCGGCACTGCTATAACAGGGCGAAGGATGGGGGTGGTTGATGAAACGCTATCTGGTGTTTGCGCTGGTCGGCCCGTTCGTGGGCGGGTTCCTGCTGCTGCTGACGACGACTTATCAGTCCGGCTATTGGGCCCAGACCAACCTCGGCGAGGTCGGCAAGCTGTTCGCAGTATTCTTCAAATCGCTGCAATACAGCTATCTGTTCGGCTTCCTGCCCTCGCTGATGCTCGGCGCGGTCGACGATATTCTGGTCCACGTCCGCCGGATCGGCCCGGTGCTGCGGATGCTGCTGGTCGGCGTGTTCGCTTTCATCCTGGCCTCCCTGACCTACAGTTCGCGTGGGCCGGATTCGGGCGCGGTGCAGTTCATCCTGTACGGCCTCGTCGGGTTCGTGCCGGCGGTGATTTCATCCTGGCTCGTGCATAAATATGTCGAGGAGCCGCTGCCGGCGGCGGCGCGGAGCTGAGCGCACGACCCCTTGATCAGGGCCGCAGCAACCTCCGCCGCGCTGGCGCGTTGCCTTGAGATCATGACCATGTCCGATGACGATATTCTTGCTCCACGCCGATCCCGTTCGGGAAGCCGCTCGGGTGCGGCCTCTTCGGGCAGCGAGGGGCGTGGGCCGATCATCGACCAGGACGGTCGCGAGATCCGGCCCGAAACGCTGGAGCAAGGCTTTCGCGAATTTCGCTTCGAATTCGGCAAAGATAATCCATTTGCTGGCAGCCCGTTCGGCAATCTGACGCGCGGGCAGCGGATCGCGCGGATCGAGGCGATCGCAAAGCTGCTCGACGTCGCTTTCGTCCTGCCCGGCACCAATATCCGCTACGGCATCGACGGGCTGATCGGACTGATCCCCATCGTCGGCGACATCATCACGACCGCGATCTCGCTGTGGCTGGTGCGTGAGGCCCGCGCGCTCGGCGCGCCCTGGTACCTCACCGCGCGCATGCTCGGAAATGTCGCCGTCGACGGCGTCGTCGGCATCGTCCCGTTCGCGGGCGACGCCTTCGACGTCATGTTCCGCGCCAATATGCGCAACGTGCGCCTCTTGCGCCGCTGGCTCGACAAGCAGCCGCGCACCTGACACTCACCCAAAACGCAAAAAGCGCGACGGCCTTTCGGCCATCGCGCTTTCAGCGCACATCGGAGGCTTGCGATATAGCAGGCTTGCGATAAAGGAGGCGTGCGAAAAAGCTTACGCCGCGTCGGCGTCGGCGTTCTCGACAGGCTCAGGCTTGCGGTGACGGGGCAGCGGGAAGGCTTCGCTTTCGTAAAGCGAGCGGATCCCGTTCTGGTCGAAGCGCGCTTCCTCGACCTGGAGATAGGCGCCGTTCAGCGAATCCGTCGGCAGCTGCTCCATTGCGAACTGCACGGCTTCGGCCGCGGTACCAAACCGCCGATAGGTGAAGCCCGCGCGCTTCTTCTTGCGGATCGCGGCGGGAAAGAGTTCGGCGGAGGTGTTGAAGTTGAACGGACGCAGTGGACGCATGGTCAAAGACCTCGTGATCGCTCTGGGGCTTTAAGCGCGTGGGATTTGGACGGGCGGAGGCCACGATCAGGTGGGCCCGCCGCACATGTCATTTTCGTTCTCTAATATAGGCCGTTTTGACAAAATTGCGACCCCTGCGATGAGAGATGATGAATCCACGCATGGCAGGTCCGCGACTTGGAAAGTCGAAATAATATCAATGGCTTGATTGGTTTATAGCTTGCCGAGGAGCAGCAGCACGAGCAGCACCACGAGTACGAGGCCGCCGATCCCCATGCCGGAATGGCCCATCCCATAGCCGTAGCCACCGAAGCGGCCCGACAGGCCGCCGAGCAGATAAATGATCACCAGGATGATCAGGATGGTCCCAAGCGTCATGGCATCCTCCCTGGCGGCCGCCGAAACACGATGGTCGGCCGCACCGCGAAAGAAGAAAAGCACATCGCGTCCCCCGGTTCCATGACGGAACCGGGGGACACGCAACGATTATTTCGGCTCGAGCTTCAGCGCCGCCGAGTTGATGCAGTAGCGCAGGCCGGTGGGTCCGGGGCCGTCAGGGAAGACATGGCCGAGATGGCCGCTGCACTTGGAGCACAGCACCTCGGTGCGGATCATGCCGTGGGTGACGTCCCGCTCCTCGTCGACATGGCTCTCGACGGCGGGCTGGGTGAAGCTCGGCCAGCCGCAGCCGGAATCGAACTTCGCATCGGATTCGAACAGCTCGTTGCCGCAGCCGGCGCAGGTATAGGTGCCGGCGCGGTGGTCGTGCTCATATTCGCCGGAGAAGGGACGCTCGGTCGCCTTTTCGCGCAGCACCGCGTACTGCATCGGCGACAACTCGCTGCGCCATTGCTCTTCGCTCTTGATGACCTTGTCGTCTGTGGTTTTCGTCTTGGTGTCGGGCATGGGTCTCCCGTCTTTTTTGGTGATCTCGCGATCAGTTGGTAGCCTTGCTGGCACTCACCAGCGTCGGCTTCTCGATGTAGTTATCCGCGAACAGCTTTTTCAGGTTCTCGACCTTCGGGAGATCGTTGTAGGCGATATAGGGCTGGTTCGGGTGCAGCGTCAGATAGTCCTGATGATAGGCCTCCGCCGGATAGAACGCCTCCAGCGCGCCGACCTTGGTCGCGATCGGCTTGCTGAAGACCTTGGCACCGTTGAGCTGGGCGATATAGGCTTCGGCCACCTTCTTCTGCTCGTCGGAGGTGGTGAAGATCGCCGAGCGATATTGCGTGCCGCTGTCGGGTCCCTGCCGGTTGAGCTGGGTCGGGTCGTGCGCCACCGAGAAGTAAATCTGCAGGATCTTGCCGTAGGAGATCTTCTTCGGATCGTATTTGATCTCGACCGATTCCGCATGGCCGGTTCGGCCGCTCGAGACAGTCTGGTAGTCGGCCGTCGCCTTGGTGCCGCCAGCATAGCCGGAAACCGCGTTGAGGACGCCTGCGGTGTGTTGGAACACGCCCTGCACGCCCCAGAAGCAGCCTCCGGCGATCACGGCGGTTTGGGTCCCGCTTGCGGGTGCCGCATCCACTGCGGGAGTTGGGATCACGACCGCATCCTCGGCGGCCCGGGTCGGCGCGGCAAAGGCCAGCGTCAGGGCGGTGGTTGCGGCGAGCAGGGACAGGATGGCAGGTCGGCGCATGGCGATCCTCTTTCGGAAGGTCTGACAGTCTAGGGCGGTTGGAGCCGGGCGAACAGCCTGCCCGGCATTTCCAGACATTCGAGATACGGGCCGGCCGGGCGATTGTTACGGCCGGACGGACACGAGTCTGTGAAAAACGTGGCTTGGGACAGTCCGGCTTGGCGAGGACCGGAACTCCGCGCTAGATGAACCCGCGCGATCGGTGATCGACCTAAAGATTGATGGCTGGAGCTGACCTGACAACATGCTGCGCGTCATATCCCTGACCCTCGTCGCCGTGCTCGCCGGCTTGGCCGCCTGGAGCTCGATCGCGGCGGCCGGTCCGCAATCCGGCGACGACCTCGCCATTTGCCGCGACCGCCAGGCGGATGCGCAGGCCTGCGACAATCTGCTCAACGCCGACCGTGTCACCGGCAAGGACAAGGGCATCGCGCTCTCCGTGCGCGGCAAGACGCTGATCAACAAGCGCGACTACGTCCACGCGATCGAGACCTTGTCCATGGCCGTCGATCTCGATCCCGACAACGTCGTCACGCTCAATTTGCGCGGCCTCGCCCATGAGCGGACGGGCCAGGACGACCTTGCGATGGCGGACTACAACCTCGCGCTCCAGAAGCGTCCGACCTACGGTGTCCCCTACAACAACCGCGGAATCATACAGCTGCGCCGGGGTGCGCTGCAAAGCGCGCTCGACGATTTCAACCTGTCGATCAAATACGCGCCCAAGTTCCTGCTCGGCTACACCAACCGCGCCCGCGTCCGCACGCTGATGAAGGATTTTGACGGTGCGATCGCCGATTTCGCGGAGGCCGAGAAGATCGAGCCGGCCGCGCAGCAGATCACCGGCAACCGCTGCATCACCTACGGCATGATGGGCAAGTTCGACCAGGCCTTCGCCGACTGCAACGGCTTGATCGAGAAGCAGCCGAAGAACACTTACGCGATCAACAATCGCGCCGACGTCAACATGTTGAAGGGCGATTTCGACGCCGCGCTGAAGGACTACAACACGGCCATCCAGATCAACCCGAACAACGTCCGGGCACATTCAGGCCGCGGCCAGATCTACGAACGCAAGAAGGATCTCGCCCAGGCCCGCGCCGACTATCGCGCGGCAGCCTATTCGCTGACGAAGTTCGACGAGCTCGATGTCGCGCGCGCCCGCGCGATCGCGCGGGAACGGCTCGCCGCGCTGACACCGCAGGCGCCGGCCGGATCAACGGGGCGCCGTGTGGCGCTTGTGATCGGCAACGGCGCCTACAAGAACGTCCACGCCTTGCCCAACCCGCCCCGCGACTCGAAAATGATCGCAAGCGTGCTGCGCGATGTCGGCTTCCAGACCGTGATATCCGTCAGCGACCTGACCCGCGACAAATTCTTCGAAGCGTTGCAGACGTTTGCCGCCGAGGCGGAAAAGGCGGATTGGGCGGTGGTCTATTACGCCGGCCACGGGTTCGAGATCGGCGGCGTCAACTATCTCGTTCCTGTCGACGCCAAGCTCGCTGCGGACAGGGACGCCGAGACCCAGGCGGTTGCGCTGGAGCAGGTGATTGCCGCCGTCGGCGCCGCGCGAAAGGTGCGTCTGGTGATGCTGGATGCCTGCCGTGACAATCCGTTCGCGCCGACCATGCAGCGCACGCTGTCGCTGAAGTTGGTCGACAAGGGCTTTTCCAACATCGAGCCCGGCGCCGGCTTCATGGTGGTCTACGCCGCCAAGCACGGCGAGACCGCGATGGACGGCGATGGCGGCGCCGACAGCCCGTTCGCCACCGCGCTCGCCCGCGAGATCAAGGTGCCGCGCGTCGAGATTCGAAAACTGTTCGACATCGTCCGCGACGACGTCTGGATTGTGACCAAGCACGAGCAGCAGCCGTTTTCGTACGGCTCGCCGCCGGGGCGCGAGGATTTTTATTTCGTCGCGGGGAAGTGAGAGAGCAAATGAAGCCGCGATGCCGGTATCGTAGGGTGGCAAAGCAAAGCGTGCCCACCGTTCTTACCGCGTGCTTGGACGAATGGTGGGCACGGCGCTTCGCGCCTTGGCCCACCCTATAGCCGCGGAGCTTTAAACCACAATGCTCAGCCGCTTCGCCGCCCGCGTGATCCCGGTATACAGCCACCTCGCTCGGCTCTCCTGAAACGCAAAGCTCTCGTCGAATAGCACGACGTCGTCCCATTGCGAGCCCTGCGACTTGTGCACGGTCAGCACATAGCCGTAGTCGAACTCGTCATAGGGCTTGCGTTGCTCCCAGGCGATCGCCTCGACGCCGCCCTCGAAGCAGTCGGCGCGCACCGAGACCTTCGTCACCTTGTGGCCAAGATCCTCGTCCGGCGACAGCCGCATGCTGAGAATGCGCGATTTCGAGCGCGTGGTGTTGCGCGATTTCACGCGCCACAGGCCGCCGTTGAACAGGCCCTTTTTGCGGTTGTTGCGCAGGCACACCAGCTTGTCCCCGGCGACCGGAAAGGTGTCCTCGATGTTCTGGCGCTGACGCACCCGCATATTGTACGCGCGCCGCGTGTTGTTGCGGCCGACCAGGACCTGGTCGGCGCTCATGACGCGGTCGGGATCGAGCTCTTTGCGCGATACCACCTCGCTCTCGCCGTAACGGCCGATATCGAGCTCGCGGCCCTCGCGGACGTCCATCGACATCCGGACGATCGGATCGTCCTGGGCCTGGCGGTGCACCTCGGTCAGCATCGCATCGGGCTCGGAATTGGTGAAGAAGCCGGCGCCCTGGATCGGCGGCAGCTGAGCGGGATCGCCCAGCACCAGCAGCGGGCAGTCGAATGACATCAGGTCGCGGCCCAATTCGGCATCGACCATCGAGCATTCGTCGATCACGATCAGCTTGGCCTTCGAGGCCGGGGCGTCGTCCCACAGCTCGAAGCTCGGCTGCTCCTCGCCGGATTCGCGGGTGCGATAGATCAGCGAATGGATGGTGGAGGCCTCGTCGCAACCCTTGTTGCGCATGACCAGCGCCGCCTTGCCGGTGAAGGCAGCGAATTTCACCTCGCCGTCGACGCCGTCGGCAATGTGCCGCGCCAGCGTGGTCTTGCCGGTGCCGGCAAAGCCGAACAGGCGGAACACCGGCGGCGTGCCGTTGCGGCCGGGTTTTGCCTTCAGCCAATCGCCAACGGCTTTGAGTGCGGCATCCTGATGCGGGGTGAATGTGGCCATGTCTGTCTTGAGGAGGGGCGAAACGGAGCGATTCGCAATCCCCAAAACTAACCATTCGCACCGCCGGTTCAAGCGCAGGACGATCGCATTTAACTGCCGTTTCCGTGCCGCCCATCCTTCGAGACGCCCGCCTTTGGCGGGCCCTCAGGATGAGGACGGAGTGCGCGGCAGCGCTTTCGACAGGCAAAGATGCCGCTCAGCCTCGTCCTGAGGAGACCGCAAAGCGATGGTCTCGAAGGACGAGGCGCTCGCTCAGGCCAAGCGGCCCAAACATGCGCTTACGGCGTACACTGCTACGTGTGGTCGAGGAATCGTTCTCCCGCACGACGGAATTGCTGCTCCGTAGACAGCGCCGCCTCGCGCATTAAGATGCGCGCAAGAACAATAAGCGGGCAAGAAAACTTGGGAGAGACGTCGTCATGAAGTTCGGCATCTTCTATGAGCTGCAACTGCCAAGGCCTTGGGTGGCCGGCGATGAGCTCAGCCTCTACCAGAACGCGCTCTCGCAGATGGAACTCGCCGACCGGCTCGGCTACGACCATGCGTGGGTTGTCGAGCATCACTTCCTCGAAGAATACTCGCATTCGCCCTCGCCGGAATCCTTCCTCGCGGCGGCCAGCCAGCGCACCAGGAACATCAGGCTTGGCCACGGCATCCTTCAGCTCACCACCAACCATCCCGCCCGCGTTGCCGAGCGCGTCGCCGTGCTCGACCTGCTCTCCAACGGCCGCTGCGAGTTCGGCATGGGCGAGAGCGCGTCCATTACCGAACTCACGCCGTTCGGACGCGACATGGAAACGAAGAAAGAAGTTTTCGAGGAAGCGGTCAGTGCGATCTTCCCGATGTTCAAGGACGCGGGCTCCGAGCATCACGGCAAGTACTTCGACATCCCATTGCGCAATGTCGTGCCGAAACCGGTGCAGAAGCCGCATCCGCCGCTGTGGATGGCCTGCTCGCAGCTGCCGACCATCGAACGTGCCGGCCGTCACGGCTTTGGCGCGCTCGGCTTCCAGTTCGTCAGCGCGGACGCCGCGCACGCCTGGGTGCACGCCTATTACAACGCCATGACCAAGCGTCTCGCAAAGCTCGCCGACTACGAGATCAACCCGAACATGGCGTTGGTGTCGTTCTTCATGTGCGCGAAGACGGATGAGGAGGCCCGCGCCCGCGCCGACGGCGCCACCTTCTTCCAGTTCGCGCTGCGCTTCTACGGCGCCTCGCAGAACCGCCAGCGTCCCGCGCCCTACACCGTCAACATGTGGGACGAGTACAACAAGTGGAAGCGCGACAATCCCGAGGCGCAGGAGGCCGCGCTGCGCGGCGGCCTGATCGGCTCGCCCGAGACCATCCGCAGGAAGCTGAAGCGCTTCCAGAGCTCGCATATCGACCAGGTGATCCTGCTTAATCAAGCGGGCAAGAACAGTCACGAGCATATCTGCGAATCGCTCGAGCTGTTCGGCCGCGAGGTGATGCCGGAGTTCCAGAACGATCCCGCGCAGGAAACCTGGAAGCAGGGCGTGATGAGCGGCGAGATCAAGCTGGAAGAGATCGACACGGAGGCCTTCACCGACCGCTACGGCAAGCTCGCCGTCACCGTCGCGCCAGCGAAGGCGGCGGCGGGGTAGGGCGTCTTCCGGCCCGCGATCTTTGCTGATAGGCTTCGGCAAAACGCGGCAGGGAGAGAACGATGCGGTCCCGCGGGACAGGCTCAGGCTCAAGCTTGGCGGCCGGCGACATCGCGCCCGCGGTGCTCGCGATCGGCCGCCCCGACTTTCCAAATGTCCTGATCGACACGCTGCGTCGGCAGGCCGATGTCGGGCATTGCATGGTGTTCGCGTTGAGCCGTGCCGGCGCCGCACACTGCCTGCTCGATGCCGGCAACATCCCGATCGGCGGCGATCTGGGCGCGGCCTATGCCGGGCAGTTCCACGAATCCGACCCCAACCGCGATGCGCTGTTCGAAGGGAAGGGGCGCGCGCCGATCGTACTGCCGGCCTTCGCGCCCCGCATGTACGGCGCGCGCTACCGAAAAATGTTCTTTGTGGATTCCGGCATCGTGGACAAATGCGCGACCGCGATCTGGGTCGACGACACCTGCTTCTACGTCAATTTCTATCGGATCGCCGCCCAGGGCCGCTTCAGCGCCGAGCAGCATGAGCGGCTCCGAACCATTGCACCAGCAATTGGCGCGAGCGTGGCGCGCCATTTCCAGCAAGGCGCGGCGACCACCGATCAGACTCTCGCCACGCTGTTTGCGACGCGCACGCCGCTCGCCAGCCTCACCTCGCGCGAGCAGGACGTTTGTCGTCGCATCCTCTCCGGCTTCAGCTCCGAGGCGATCTCGCAAGCACTCGGCATCAGCCTGCATTCGACGCTGACCTACCGCAAACGCGCCTATGAGCGGCTTGGCATCTCCTCGCAGAGCGAGCTGTTTGCCATCGTGCTGCGCCTGCTGGCTGGCCCCCGCAGCCTGAATTGAGGGTGCTTCAGGTCCGCGAAGAGTTCGGCGTTAACCATCTCCACGGTTCCAGTCTGAGCGAGATCGCTTCGAAGTTTCTTAAATTTTGCCGCGTACCTCTCTTGGGCATGGTGACCTGGGGAGAGAGATGAGTAAGCGGGCCAAACGTGGAAAGGCAGAGACGTTCGCGCTGCCTATGGCCGGGAGAGTTGCGATTGGCGCCGTGGCCATCGCGGCATTGGGGTACAGTTTGCTGTCTCGCCCGGCGAGCGTGCAACCGATCCGAAAACCGTCTGCAAACCAAGCCATGGCGTCGTCAACTCCGGTTTACGTGTCAACTCCAGTTCATGCATCAGCGCCGGCTCCGGCTCCGATTCCGGCCCGGACGCCTCAAGTCGAACCACCAAAAGCTGCTGACGGTCCCGGAGCATTTGTTCGGCAGGTCATTGACTACACCAGCCACCAGGCGCCGGGCACCGTGATCATCGATACCGGAAACACGTTCCTTTATTTCGTTCTGAACGACAGGCAAGCGATGCGCTACGGCATCGGTGTTGGCCGCGAAGGTTTCACGTGGTCCGGTGAACAGACTGTGGCCCGTAAAACAGAATGGCCGGATTGGCGTCCGCCTGCGGAGATGGTTGTGCGTCAGCCTTATCTGCCGCGGTTTATGGCGGGCGGCCCCGGCAACCCGCTCGGCGCTCGGGCGATGTATCTGGGCGAGACCGAGTATAGAATTCACGGCACCAACAAGCCCGATACGATCGGGAAGCGGGTTTCGTCTGGCTGCATCCGCCTGACCAATGAAGACGTCGTGGACCTTTTTGAGCGGGTGAAAATCGGAGCGAAAGTGATCGTGCTTCCGACAACCGCTGCCCGTCGACCATCCGAGGGAGCACCGCCCGACGCCGCTTCCCGATCGCCGGACCCGGCATTGCTGTCGAACCGACCCTCGGCAACTAACGCGCAGATGCAGTCATCTGGACCGAAGATTGCCGAGGCCCAGTAACTCCAACTCCGTCCGTCCCTATCGCTAGGGACAGACCCGGGTCGCGGAGTTCGCTAGTCTGTCCTGAAGCACAGGAGAATTCAGGGGAGGCCGTCTTGAGCACCGCGCCGCGCATCGACATCGACCCTGTCGCGTTCTGGGCCGACCCCTACCCGATGCTCGCGACAATGCGTAAAGAGGCGCCGATCGCCTTCGTACCGCAACTCGGCTCGACGCTGCTGACGCGCCGCGACGACATCTCGATCTCCGAGAAGCAGATCGACGTGTTCTCCTCGCACCAGCCGGCCGGCCTGATGAATCGGCTGATGGGCCACAACATGATGCGCAAGGACGGCGAGGCGCACCAGGTCGAGCGCCGCGCGATGTTTCCGACGGTGTCGCCGAAGACGGTGAAGGCGCACTGGACCGCGCAATTCCAGGCGCATGCTGACCGCATCATCGATGCAATCGTTCCGGGCAGCCGGATCGACTTCATGCGCGACTTCGCGCTGCCGTTCTCCGGCGAATGCCTGAAGTCCATTACCGGCCTCACCAATATCGGCTTTGGGGACATGGATGCATGGTCGGAGGGCATGATCGAGGGCATCGCCAACTACACCGGCGACGCGACCGTCGAGGCGCGCTGCCATGCGGCGACATCAGGCATCGATGCGGCGATCGACGACATCCTGCCGGTGATGCGCAAGCATCCTGACCGGAGCATCCTTGGCGTGCTGCTCGCTTCGGGCATGTCGATGGAGAGCGTGCGCGCCAACGTCAAACTCGCGATATCAGGCGGCCAGAACGAACCGCGCAAGGCGATCGCCGGCACGGTGTGGGCGCTGCTGTCCCATCCCGAGCAGCTCGATCTCGTGCGCAAGGGCGAGGTGACCTGGCTCCAGGCCTTCGAGGAATATGCCCGCTGGATCTCGCCGATCGGCATGTCGCCGCGGCGCATCGCAAAGCCGTGGAGCATCCGCGACGTCTCGTTCGAACTTGATGAGCGTGTGTTCCTGATGTTCGGCTCGGCCAACCGTGACGAGAAGCATTTTGAGCGCGCCGACCAGTTCGACGTGCGGCGTGATACCGCCAAGAGCATCGCGTTCGGCGCCGGTCCGCATTTTTGCGCCGGCGCCTGGGCCTCGCGCGCCATGATCGCCGATGTCGCGCTGCCGACTTTGTTTGCACGTGCCCAAAAGCTCGAGCTTGCCGACGACGAGCCGGTGCGGATCGGCGGCTGGGCGTTCCGCGGGCTGCAGAATTTGCCGGTGAGGTGGCTGCATTAGCCCGCCAGAGGCGGGTCCATCCCGAACGCCGCCACGATCTCATCTTGCCCCCGTTTTGCCCGACGAGTCAAACGAATTTCGGATATACGTAAGTCATTGTTTTCGCACACCCCGGCTACTGTGCATGGGGTTGTTTTCGCGGTTTTTGGTCCGGTCACGAGTCGTGAGACCCAACGCGCTCGGCATTCACATCCGCGTGCAGAAAAATTCCATCTTCATTCGCTCCACCGCTTGAAAGATTAATCGTGCGCGCGGCACCGGGCGCAGTGCTCGCATCGCTATTTTCTCGCGCGTCTCGACACCTCCGATAAGTCGCACCATCATTTGGGCAAGATGAATGATGACGGCCACGTGCGGCCGGGAGTGCGGAATGCAGCGTCGGGACTTTCTCAAATTATCCGTCGGAACTGCGGCAGTCGCTGCATTCGCCTCGCGCGCCAAAGCGCAAGGAACGTCACAAAGCGCGGTGAAGGAAATTCGGGTCGGCTACCAGAAGACCGGCGTGCTCGTCATCACGCGCCAGCAGGCGTCCTTGGAAAAACATTTCAATCCGCAAGGCATCGAGGTGAAATGGGTCGAGTTTTCCTCGGGGCCTCCGATGATGGAGGCGATGAATGTCGGCAGCGTCGATTTCGGCTCGGTCGGCGATTCCCCGCCGGTGTTCGCCCAGGCCGCGGGCGCGGCAATCGTCTATGCCGCCGGCCAGCCCATCACCAACGGCCAGGGCATTTTGGTGCCGAAGGGCTCGCCGATCCGCACCATCGCTGACTTGAAGGGCAAGCGCATCGGCTTCACCAAGGGCTCCAGTGCCCACAACATCGTGGTGCAGACGCTGGAAAGGGCCGGTCTCACCTACGCCGACATCACGCCGGTCTATTTGACGCCGCCGGATGCCGGGCCTGCCTTTGCCAATGGCAGCATCGAGGCCTGGGCGATCTGGGATCCGTATTTTGCGATCGGCGAGACCAAGCAGGGCGGCCGCATCCTGATCAATGCACGCGAAGTCACCAAGACCAATTCCTTCTACATCGCCAACCGCGATTTCGCGAAGAACCACGGTGCGATCCTGCAACAGATCGTCGACGTGACGACGGCGGCCGGCAAATGGGCCGAACAGAACCGCGACGAGGTCGCGAGATCGCTCGCCGCGATCACCGGCGTCCCGCTGGATATCCAGACCGTCGCAGCCAATCGCGCGAACTTCGTGGTCGGCCCCGTCACCGACGACATCGTCGTCACCCAGCAGGGCGTTGCCGACCGCTTCTACAAGCTCGGCCTGATCCCCAAGCCGATCGTCGTTCGCGACATCGTCTGGCGCAACCCGGCAGCCTGATCGTGCCGACCGATCTTCCCATCCAGAAGGGTTTGAACATGAGACGTATCATTCAGCGTCTGATCGCGGCCATCGTGCTGTCGATCGGCATCGTCGCCGCCGCGGTCGGCACCTCCTACGGTCAGGACAAGGTGGTCCGCATCGGCTATCAGAAATACGGCAAGCTGGTGCTGCTCAAGAGCAAGGGCACGCTGGAGCCGAAGCTCGCGGCCGACGGCTACAAGGTGGTGTGGACCGAATTCCCCTCCGGCCCGCCGCTGCTCGAGGCGCTCAATGTCGGCGCGATCGATTTCGGCAACACCGGCGAAGCCCCGCCGATCTTCGCGCAAGCCGCCGGCGCCCCGATCCAGTATGTCGCCTACGAGCCGCCGGCCCCGAAGGGCGAGGCGATCCTGGTGCCGAAAGACAGCCCGCTGAAGTCTGTCACCGATCTCAAGGGCAAGAAGGTCGCGCTCAACAAGGGCTCCAACGTCCACTATCTCCTGGTCAAGGCACTGGAGAAGGCCGGCGTCAAATATTCCGAGATCGAGCCGGTATTTCTGGCGCCAGCCGATGCGCGCGCCGCCTTCGAGCGCGGCGCGGTCGATGCCTGGGTGATCTGGGATCCGTTCCAGGCCGCCGCGGAGGCGGCGACTGGCGCACGTACGCTCGCTGACGGCACCGGCATCGTGGCGAACTACCAGTTCTATTTCTCCTCGAAGAAATTCCTCGAAGCCAATCCGAAGGTCATCGACGCCGTGCTGGCCGAGCTGAGCGCGGTAGACGATTGGGCCAAGGGCGACATCCACGCGGTTGCCGAGCAGCTGGCGCCCGCGATCGGCCTGCCGGTCCCCGTGGTCGAGGTGGCGCTGAAGCGGCAGGCCTACGGCATCAAGCCGATCACCGACGCCGTCGTCGCCGATCAGCAGCAGGTTGCCGACGCGTTCTTCGCGCTCAACCTGATTCCCAAATCCATCAAGATTTCCGACGTGGCGCGGAAGCCAGGATCATGAGCAAGCACATGAGCAAGCAAGCAAACGCCAACATCCTCTGGTTCCTGCCGACCCACGGTGACGGCCGTTATCTCGGCACCGGCGTTGGCGGCCGCGAGGTCAATTTCAACTATCTACGCCAGATCGCGCAGGCCGCCGACCAGCTCGGCTATTTCGGCGTGCTGCTGCCGACGGGACGGAGTTGCGAGGATTCCTGGATCGTCGCCTCCTCGGTCGCGCCGTTCACCGAGCGGCTGCGCTATCTCGTGGCCGTCAGGCCCGGCCTGCAATCGCCGAGCGTGGCCGCGCGCATGACCGCGACGCTCGATCGCATCACCAACGGCCGGCTTCTCGTCAACGTCGTCACCGGTGGCGATCCCGTTGAGAACAAGGGCGACGGCATCTTCCTCGGCCATGACGAGCGCTACGAGGTCACCCGCGAGTTTCTCAACGTCTATAGCGACGTGCTCGCCGGCAAGACCGTCAATGTCGAGGGCAAGCACATCCATGTCGAAGGCGGCAAGCTGCTGTTTCCTCCGGTGCAGTCGCCGCGGCCGCCGCTCTATTTCGGCGGCTCGTCGGATGCCGGTATCGACGTCGCCGTCGACGCCGTCGACAAATATCTCACCTGGGGTGAGCCGCCGGCGCTGGTCGCGGAGAAGATCGCCAAGGTGAGGGAGGTCGCCGCAGCACGTGGCCGAAAATTGTCCTTCGGCATCCGGCTCCACGTGATTGTCCGCGAGACCAATGACGCGGCCTGGCGTGCGGCCAATGAACTGATCAAGCATGTCAGCGACGAGACCATCGCGACCGCGCAGAAGAACTTTGCGCGGATGGATTCCGTCGGCCAGCAGCGCATGGCACAGCTGCATGGCGGCAAGCGCGACAAGCTCGAGATCGCTCCGAACCTGTGGGCCGGTGTCGGCCTCGTGCGCGGCGGCGCCGGCACGGCACTGGTCGGCGACGCCCAGACCGTCGCGGCCCGTATCAAGGAGTATCAGGACATCGGCATCGATACCTTCATCATGTCGGGCTACCCGCATCTGGAGGAAGCCTATCGCTTCGCCGAGCTGGTGTTCCCGCTGCTTTCGCTGGAGCAGCCCAGCAACGTGACCAAGCTTCACTTCAACGGCGGCCCCTTTGGTGAAACGGTCGGAAGCGACTTCCGTCCGCAGCACAAGGTGTCGCAGTCATGAGCCTGATCGACAGCGTTTCGCTTCCGCGCAGCTTGCGTCTGCCGCGCCTCGACGGCCTGATCCAGTGGATCGTGCCGCTCGCCATCATTGCGATCTGGCAGGTTGCCAGCGTCACCGGTTTTGTGCCGACGCGGGTGCTGCCGGCGCCGAGCGACGTCATGCTCGCAGGCTGGAAGCTGCTGCTCTCCGGCGAGCTCGTGCGCAACATCTGGGTCTCGTTCTGGCGCGCCTCGATCGGCTTTTTGATCGGCGGCAGCATCGGCTTCGCGTTCGGTCTCGCCAACGGCCTGTCGCAGCTCTCCTCAAAGCTCACCGACACCACGCTCCAGATGGTGCGCAACGTGCCGCATCTGGCACTGATCCCGTTGGTCATTTTGTGGTTCGGTATCGACGAGAGCGCGAAGTTGTTCCTGGTGGCGCTCGGCGTGTTCTTCCCGATCTACCTCAACACGCTGCACGGCATCCGCACCGTCGATCCCCAGTTGATCGAGATGGGCCGCATCTACGGCATGAGCGATGGCGAGCTGTTCCGGCGCGTGATCTTCCCGGGCGCGCTGCCCTCGATCTTCGTCGGCATCCGCTTCGCGCTCGGCATCATGTGGCTGACCCTGATCGTCGCCGAGACCATCGCGGCGTCTTCGGGCCTCGGCTACATGGCGATGCAGGCGCGCGAGTTCATGCTGATCGACGTCGTCGTGCTCTCGATCCTGATCTACGCGCTGCTCGGCAAGCTCGCCGACAGCGCCTCCCGCGTGCTCGAGCGCCTGACGCTCTCCTGGCACCCCGCTTATTGGAAATGTTGAGAGTGACATGCAGACAGCCCTTCGTACCTCCCTTCCGGAAACCGAACTCGCCAGCCGCGCCAATTTCGCGCCGCACCCCCGTGTCGTGCGCGAGGAGCGGCCGGCGCACACCAGCGGCTTGCCGCTCAGCATCCGGGCTTTGCGCAAATCCTACGGCGACAATGAGGTGCTGCGCGGCATCGATTTGCACATCCCGGCCGGCCAGTTCGTTGCGATCGTGGGCAAGAGCGGCTGCGGCAAGAGCACGTTGCTTCGCCTGATCGCCGGCCTGGAAAAGTTTGACGCCGGCAGCATCTCGCTCGGCGACGCGGTGAAACCCGAGGATATCCGCGTGATGTTCCAGGAGCCCCGGCTGTTGCCCTGGGCCCGCGTTCTCTCCAATGTCGAGGTCGGTCTCGGTCGCGATCGTTCATCCAGTGACGCGCACACGCGCGCCGAGAAGGCGCTGACCGAGGTCGGGCTGACCGACAAGCGCGACCAGTGGCCCTCGGTGCTGTCGGGCGGCCAGAAGCAGCGCGTAGCCCTTGCCCGCGCGCTGGTCTCGCGTCCGCGGGTGCTCGCCTTCGACGAGCCGCTTGGCGCGCTGGACGCGCTGACCCGCATCTCGATGCAGCGGTTGCTGGAGCGCGTCTGGCGCGACCAGGGCTTTACCGCGATCCTGGTGACCCACGACGTCGCCGAGGCGGTCGCGCTGGCCGACCGGGTGCTGGTGATCGAGGAGGGGCGGATCGCCCATGACGTCGTGGTTAACACGGCCCGGCCCCGCGAACGCGGCTCGGCCGAGCTCGCGGGTCTCGAAGGCTCGATCCTGAGCCACCTTTTGTCGGCGGACGATCGTACCTAAATAGCGAGGGACCCCGTTTGGGGGCGATGCCATGAATGTAGTGCCCCGCGATCTCATGACCGAAATTGCCGTCACGTCCGCCGATTTCCGCGGCGCCATGCGCCACCTCACCGGCGGCGTCAGCGTCATCACCGCCGGGCGAGGCAAGGACATTACCGGCATGACGGTCACTTCCGTCGCCTCGCTGTCGGTCGAGCCACCGACGCTGATCGTCAGCATCAATCGCGATGCCTCGTCCTTCCCGCTGATCCGGCGCCACGGCGCTTTCGGCGTGAACATCCTCGCGGCCGATCAGCTCGATGTCGCCGAGCGCTTTGCCGGCAAGGGAGGGCTCAAGGGTGCCGATCGTTTCGCGGGCGCCCGATGGGTAACGGCGGTTTCGGGCGTTCCGCTGCTGGTCGGCGCATTGTCCGCTGTCGATTGCGAGGTCGAGGAGATCGTCGAGCGCCATTCGCATGGCATCGTCATCGGCCGTGTCCGGGATGTCAGGAATTCCACCCGCAACGCTGCGCTGGCCTATTGGCACGGCCAGTACGTGGCGGTCGATCAGGACGAAGACGCGGCCAGGCTTGCGGACGTCAGCGTTCCCACCCACCTCCGGCGCGGCATTTGATCGCCGCCGGCCGAGGGGCGCACAGGCTGGCCTTTTCGCTTTCATCGCTCTAGAAGCACCTCGGCCTCCCGCCGGGACGGCAATGGAGCGCAATGATGAAACGCATCGCGACCTGGGCCTTCTACGCCATCGGCGCGCTCGCGATCGCCTATCTCGCGCTCTACGCCTATGCCATGTTCAGCGGCCAACCGATCGTGCCGGGCGACCCCATCCACATCTTCCGCAAGCCGGACGCGCCGAGTTATTCGTGACGGCTCTCTCCTCGTCATGGCCGGGCTTGGTCCATCCACGCGTAGCCGCGATTCCCGGAAAGACGTGGATGCGCGGGACAAGCCCGGGCATGTCGGCGGAGTGTGTGCGACTAGCCTCGCAAAATCGCCAGCGCCAGCGCCTGTGCGCGAGGCACGATGCTGTCGAGCTCGAGATATTCCTCCGGCGTGTGCGCAAGCCCGCCGACGGGGCCGAGGCCGCAGATGGTCGGCGTTCCGACCGCGGCGGTGAAGCCGGAATCGGCGCAGCCGCCGGAGAACTCGCCCTGGAGCGTGGTGAGGCCGGCCTGCTTTGCGGCGGCCTGATAAGTTTCGAACAGCGCTTTTGAATCGGCGCTCTGCACCACCGGGACGAACTCGCCCTTGACCGTCAGCGTCGCGCTGGTGCCCGGCACGTAAGACGTCGCGATGATCGCCTCGATCGCGGCCATCACCCTCGCACGATCCGCGGGATCGACGTAGCGCATGTCGATCTGCCCCTCCGCGTAAGGCGCCGTCGTGTTGACGGACTGCCCGCCCGAGACGAGGCCGACGTTCAGCGTGATGCCCTTGTCGAGATCGGTCAGCGCGTGGATCTGCACGATCTTGTGCGCGAGCTCGCCGATCGCGCTGACGCCGGCGGCGAAATTGGCGCCGGAATGCGCGGCTTTGCCAGTGATGGCGACATGCATGAAGATGCCGCCCTTGCGCCCCGTGACGATATTGCCGGTCGGGCGGCCTGGCTCGGAATTGAACACGGCGCGCGCGGCGCGTCCTTCGCGCTCGATCACCGGCCGGGAGGAGGGCGAGCCGATCTCCTCGTCCGAGGTGATCAGCACCTTGATCGGGTGCGGGCTGCCGCCGAATTTATGGAAGGCGGTCGCCACGAATATGTTCATGACGACGCCCGACTTCATGTCGGCAACGCCCGGACCATAGGCGCGCTTGTCTTGAATCGTGAACGGACGCCGCCCGGCCTCGCCCTTGCCGAACACGGTGTCGCGATGTCCCATCAACAGCACCGGCTTCTCGTTGCTGCCGGGCTTTGCGACGTCGGCATGGATCGCATCGCCGAAGGTGGCGTTGTTTTCACGCCGGAACGGGATGCCGTGCTCGGCAAAATGCCGCTCGAACCGCGCCCCGACCGCATCGACGCCTTCCTTGTCATGGGACCCGGAATCGATGTTCACGACATCGCGCAGCAGGTCGATCATCGCCTGCCGCTGTGCCGCCAGCCAGTCCGTGATTTGAGCTTCAGACATGTTTACCCTCGCGTGGTTTTCATGCGGAGTTATAGGGCGTTGCCTGCGGATGGCCTAGTCACGTAGCGCGGTCCCGTTATGCGAGAAACGCCCTCAACGCCCTCAACGCCGTCATTGCGAGCGACGCGAAGCAATCCAGTCTGTCACCGCGGAAAGATCCTGGATTGCTTTACTGCGCTCGCAATGACGAGGGCGGTAGCCTGCATTCAAACAAAAATGCCCGGGACTTGGCCCGGGCATTCGCATTCTCTCAATCAGCGTAGAGCGCCTACGCCCCGACCATCGGCATGCGCGGATATTCACCCGGCGTGCCGGCGGGCGTAATCGGGATGCCGCCGTCGGAATATTCGTTGAGCTTGTTGCGCAGCGTGCGGATCGAGATGCCGAGGATGTTGGCGGCATGGGTCCGGTTGCCGAGACAGTGCTTCAGCGTCTCCAGGATCAGGTCGCGTTCGACATCGGCGACGGTGCGGCCGACCAGGGCCCGCGTTACCTGCTCGGCGGCCATGGTGGCATGCGCCACGGCCGGCGCGGTCTTGGCGAGGTCGAGGCGGTCGCCGTCCGGCGTGAGGATGGCGTCGGCGCCGATCTCGTCGCCCTGCGCCATCAGCACCGAACGGTGCATGGTGTTTTCGAGTTCGCGGACGTTGCCCTGCCAGCGGTTGGCGGAAAGCACGCGTCGCGCTTCCGCCGAGATCGGGCGCATCGGCACGCCGTTGGCTTCGGCGTATTTCTTGACGAAGTGCTGGGCGAGCTCGAGAATATCGGCGGGACGCTCGCGCAGTGGCGGGATCTTCAGATTCACGACGTTGAGCCGGAACAAGAGGTCCTCGCGGAACGTGCCTTCGCGTACGGCCTCAACCAGATTGCGGTTCGAGGTCGCGATGATGCGAATGTCTACCGGGACAGGCTTGGTGCCGCCGACGCGGTCGATCACGCGCTCCTGGATGGCGCGGAGCAGTTTCGATTGCAGGCGGACGTCCATCTCCGAGATTTCGTCGAGCAGCAGCGTGCCGCCGGTTGCCTCCTCGAACTTGCCGATGCGGCGGGCGATCGCGCCGGTGAAGGCGCCCTTTTCGTGGCCGAACAGTTCGGACTCCAGCAGATGCTCGGGAATCGCGGCGCAGTTGATCGAGATGAACGGGCGCTTGGCGCGGGCCGAGCGGGTATGGACGTAGCGGGCCAGCACTTCCTTGCCGGTGCCGGATTCGCCGGTGACCATCACGGAAGCGTCCGAGCCCGCGATCTGCTGGGCGAGCTTGATCACCTTGGCCATCGCCTCGTCGCGGTAGACCAGCTCGCGGGAATCGTTGGCGACCGCGGCCAGCACGGCTGCGATCAGCTCCGGGTCCGGCGGCAGCGGGATGTATTCCTTGGCGCCGGCGTGGATCGCGGCAACCGCGGCGCGGGCGTCGTTGGTGATGCCGCAGGCGACGATCGGAGCGTGGATGTGCTCGGCTTCGAGCCGCATCACGAGGTCGCGGATGTCGAGGGCGACGTCGACCAGCAGCAGGTCGGCGCCTTTGCCGCCACGCAGCACGCGCATCGCCTGCTCGTGATCCTCGGCGTGGGTCACGGTGGCACCGTTCGCCATCGCGATCTTGGTGGCGGTGGTGAGCTGGCCCTTCAATGTGCCAACGATGAGAAGCCGCATATCAGTCTCCTGTCCGTCTGGTCGCGCTGCCGCGCGTCATCGCTTTAAGCGCGTTCAGTCTTGATGATTTCGGTCATGGTCACGCCGAGCTTGTCCTCCACCAGGACCACTTCGCCGCGGGCGACCAGCTTGTTGTTGACGTAGATGTCGATGGCTTCGCCGACGCGCCGGTCGAGCTCGAGTACCGTCCCGGGCCCGAGCTTCAACAGCTCGCTGACGTCCATTTTGGAGCGGCCGAGCACGGCCGAGACCTGCACCGGTACGTCGAACACGGCCTCGAGGTCGGCGGCGGCGCGCGTCGCATATTCGTCCTCGCTGTAGCCGACGTCGGTGCCGGCAGGCGGCATCGGGCCGTTGAGATCGGGCAGCGGGACCTGTCCGTCAGTGTCGCTCATGGCTTAGCTCCCCCTGCGGGACGCAACATAGCGTCCCACCATTTCGTCGATCTTGGCTGTAATGGCGCCGCGCTCCAGCACGACGCCGCCATCGGCCCATTCGATCCGGCAATCACCGGTAGCAATCTCGGGCTCGGCCAGAATCACCAGCCGGCCTTCGAAGCCGCTCTGCTTGGCCAGCCGCTCCATGTTCTCGCGGGCCGCGTCGTAGAGCGCGTCGTTGATGCGGATGACGAGATGCGGCGTCGCGACCAGATGCGAGAAGCAGTCCTTGATCAGCGCGACGATCTCGCCGAGCGGCTCGGCGGCGACCAGATCGGCGCACAGCTTACGCGCCACCGCCACCGCCACGTCGACCGCCTCGGTCTCCATCTTGGTTTCGATGTTGCCGATGCCCGAGGCAATGCCCCGAATTCCGATGTTGATCTCTTCCATCGCGAGCGCGACGCGGCGGTCGCTCTCGGCCTTGGCCTCGCGCTGGCCGGCGGCAAAGCCGTCTTGATAGGCGCGCGCCTCGGCTTCCGCGACCTTCTGGGCGATCTCGGCCGCAGTTGCGGCCTTCTCGCGCGTCCGGTCGGGCGCGGCGAAGTCGTTGTCGAACAGGAATTTTGCCGGAGCGCCCATCAATACACCAGCTCGTCGTCGGCGCGGTTCTTGGTCAGCATGATCTCGCCCTTGGCGGCGAGGTCCTTGGCGAGGTTGACCAGCAGCGCCTGGGCCTCGTCGACGTCGCGCAGGCGGACCGGACCCATCGCCGCCATGTCGTCCTGGAGCATTTTGGCCGCACGCGAGGACATGTTGCCGAAGAAGAAATTGCGGACGTCCTCGTTGGCGCTCTTGAGCGCGACGCCGAGCTTGTCCTTGTCGACGTTGCGCATCAAGGTCTGGGCCGAGCCGGAATCCAGCTTCACGAGGTCGTCGAAGGTGAACATCAGCGCCTTGATGCGTTCGGCCGATTCGCGATTGTCCTCTTCCAGCGAGGTGATGAAGCGGGTTTCGGTCTGGCGGTCGAAATTGTTGAAGATTTCCGCCATCACCTCGTGGGCGTCACGGCGGCGGGTCTGTGACAGGTTGGACATGAATTCGGTGCGCAGCGTCTTCTCCACGCTCTCGATCACCTCCTTCTGGACCGCCTCCATCTTCAGCATGCGGTTGACGACGTCGAGCGCCAGATCCTCGGGGAAGATGCCGAGCACGCGCGCGGCGTGTTCCGGCTTCAGCTTCGACAGCACGACCGCGATGGTCTGCGGATATTCGTTCTTGAGATAGTTGGCGAGCACCTCTTCCTGCACGTTGGAGAGCTTCTCCCACATGTTACGGCCGGCCGGGCCGCGGATTTCGTCCATGATTCCGTTGACGCGCTCGGGTGCCAGATATTGCTGGAGCAGCCGCTCGGTGGCGTCGAAATTGCCCATCAGCGCGCCCGAGGCCGACATCCGCGAGACGAATTCGAGCAGCATGTCCTCAACAGTGTCGACTTCGACGGTTCCGAGCGTCGACATCTCCAGCGAGAGCTGGCGCACTTCGTCGTCGTCGAGCAGCGACCAGATCTTGCCGCCATATTGCTCGCCCAACGCCAGCATCAGGATCGCGGCACGCTTCGGCCCCGCCACGGCTTCGACCTTCGCACCTCCACGGCTGCCGGCACGCTGACCAAGCGTGGAGATCACGCTGGTGATGTCGTTGGAGTTGGCATTTTGCAGGGCAGCGGCCATGTCAGATCACTTCTTGATTCACTTGACGCGGATTATTTGGCTGGTTCGGTCAGCCACTGGCGGATGATGGCGACGGTTTCGTTGGGGTTGCGCTCGGCGAGCTCGCCGACGCGATGGACGGACTGCGCATGGACCTGGCCCTGGATGGTAGCGACGTCGATCGCGCTTGCAGCGGCGCCGGGCAGGAGCGGCTGGCTGCTGGGCGCTGCATCGTCGCTCGCGGCGGGGCCGGTCAGAACGCCGGAGATGGCGGCCGCGACTTCGTCGGATGCCAGGATGCGCTTGACCAGCGGGCGGATCACCAGGAACAGCACGATCAGGCCGAGCAGCATCATCACGCCGAGCTCGACGAAGTACATGACGTCGTCCTTGGTGAACTGGAGCATGCCGAGCAGGCCGGAGGGTTCGGCGATCGGGGTGGTGGAGGGGGCGTCGGCGAAGCGCAAATTGACGACCTCGACTTGGTCGCCGCGCTTCTGGTCGAAGCCGATCGCCGAACGCACCAGCGTGGCGATGCGATCGAGCTGATCCTTGGTGCGGTCCTGGTAGGCCAGATCGCCCTTGTCGTTCTTGGAGTAGATGCCGTCGACCAGCACCGCGACCGAGATCCGGTTGACCCGGCCGGCCTCGGTCACTTCGGTCTTGGTGGTGCGGGAGATCTCGTAATTGTTGGTCTCTTCGCTCTTCTTGCTCTGGTCCTTGGCCGCGACGCCGCTGTTCTGCTGGTTGCCCGGCAACTCGTTGTTGACGGTGACCTGGCCGTTGTTGTCGGCGGTCATGCTCTGCTCTTCGCGGGTCTGGCTCGAGCGCAGCACGCGGCCTTCGGGATCGAACTTGTCCGAGGTCTGGGTGATCTTGTTGAAGTCGAAATCGGCGGAGAGCTGGACCCGGGCGCGCCCCGTCCCCACCACGGAGGAGACGATGTCCTCGACCTGCTTGCGCATCCGCTTCTCGAAGGCGGTGCGGCGCTCGTCGCCGATCTGCTGGTCCGGATCGGTCTGGGCGCCGTCGGCGAGCAGCTGCCCGGTCTCGTCGACGATCGAGACCCGCTGCGGCTTCAGGCCGTTCACGGCCGAGGCGACCAGGTGGCGGATGGCGCGGATCTGCTGGGCTTCGAGCGCGCCGCGGACCCGGACCACGATCGAGGCCGACGGCTCCGGTGCTTCGCGCGAGAACAGCGGACGCTCGGGCAGCACCAGATGGACGCGGGCGGCCTGGATGCGGTCGATGGCGCGGATGGTGCGGGCGAGCTCACCTTCCAGCGCGCGGAGATGGTTGATGTTCTGGACGAAAGAGGTGGTGCCGAGCGCGTCCGACTTGTCGAACACCTCGTAGCCGACCCCGCCGCCCTTGGGCAGGCCGCCCTCGGCGAGCTTCATCCGCAGGCGGGTGACCTTGTCCTTGGGCACCATGATGATGGTGCCCTCGTTGCGCAGCTCGAACTGGATGCCCTGGCGCTCCAGGTCCTTGATAATGCCCGAGGAGTCCTCGACGCTGAGGTCGGTGAACAGGGTCGTCATCTGCGGCGTGGTGACGCGCATGATGACGAACGCGAAAAAGCCGACAAGCGCGGCGGTAACCGCGATCATCGCCCCGAACCGGGCGGCTCCGATACCCTTCAGAAAGTCCGCAAGACCTTGCAAGCAACCGCCCCGATAGATTCGGCTGCTTTCACAGGAAAGGCCGACTGGGCAATTATTGCCTAGGTGATGGTTTCGATATGGTTAACGAAGGTTAAGAGCTGCGACAAAAGTAGCGCCATGAAAAAAATCGGCCTCGCGAGGCGAGCCCGATTTTCGTCAAAAGCCGCAGATTTCCGGATTGCCTACTGGCGGTATTGCTGGATGCGGGTGGTGCGAAGCCCCGCCAGACCGTGCTGGTCGATGGAAAACTGCCAGGAAAGGAATTCGTCGACCGTCAGGGTATAACGGCTGCAAGCCTCCTCAAGGGAGAGAAGCCCGCCACGCACAGCGGCGACGACTTCGGCCTTGCGGCGGATAACCCAGCGTTTGGTGCCGGGTGCGGGCAGATCTGCAATCGTCAGCGGACTGCCGTCCGGCCCGATGACGTATTTTACCCTCGGGCGATGGGGTTCTGTCATGGCGTACTCACAAACTCTCAACCACTGAACTCACGCCACAACCATAGGCATCGCGGCTTAAAAATCCGCTAAGCCTAAGGCTTCAATACAATTCTCGTTGAAAATGGCTGGAACGCAGCCGTCTCGACCGGCGGGAAGGGTGCATCCAGGCAGGCCGAGGGGGTATTTTAAATACTTTACTAACGAACGAGGCCTGCGCGGGGTGTCGCAAGGCCTCTCAACCGTGCACCCAGGCCTTAATTGCTGGCCGTGGCGATGATGCTCTTCACCTGGCTCAGGGTGTAGCTGGCGCCGTCGATGGTGAGCAGCGGCGGCGACTGGGTCAGGTCGACGGACGACACCGTGCCCTGCACCTGCGCGGCGATACCGACATTGTTGTTGGCGACATCCTTGCCCGTGGCCGAGATCGTGTACTTGCCGTCGGGCCATTGCGTGCCGTCGTTGCCCATGCCGCTCCAGGTGAACGGAACGTCGGCGCCGGCGCCGGCGGTATATTTGCCGGTGAACACGGTCTGGCCGCTGGCATTGGCGACGGTGATGTCGACCGTCGCGTCGCTGGGCACGTTGAGATGCCAGGTCGCCGACGAATTCGTCATGGACGCCGTAGTGCCGTCAACCAGGGCGGTCTTGCCGACGAAGCCGAGCGCCTGGGTCGCCTGCGTGGTCTGTTGCAGGGTGACCAGCTGGGAGAGCGAGTCGTTGGTCTTGAGCTGCTGCTCGACGCCGGCGAACTGCACCAGCTGCTGGGTGAACTGGTTGGTGTCGAGCGGATCGAGCGGGTTCTGGTTCTGCAGCTGCGTCGTCAGCAGCGTCAGGAAGGTCTGGAAGTTGCCCGCCAGCGTCGCGCCGGTGGTCGAGCCCAGGCTCGAGCTCGAGGTGGAGGATTTCGTCAGATCGGTCGTGCCGGAGACGACCGAAGGAGCGGTGGCGCCAGTCGTGGTGGTCATGTCTCGATACTCCTCACACTCTGATGTCGACGCCGCTGCTCGATCCGAGCATGCGGCCGTAGCTGCGCCCGACCGGGGCTGTGGGAACTGCTTCCTCGTCGCTGATGATCAGCCGGCGGGCATTACCGCCATTGTCGTTGTTCTGGCCGGAGTTCTGGCCCGACGAATTCTGGTCGCGCAGGCTGAAGGACAGCCCGTTGCTGCCGGTCTTGAGGCCGGCATCGTCGAGCGCGCGCTGCAATTGCGGCGCGTCCTGCCGCAGCATCTGCAGCGTCTCCGGTTTCTCGACGGTGAGATGCGAGGTGATCTGGCCGTTACGGTCGACATTGATGCGGACATCGATGCGGCCGAGGTCGAGCGGATCGAGGCTGATGTCGAACCGGGTCTTGCCCGCGCGTGCGGCCGCCGCGATCTCGATCGGCACGCCACTAATCGGAATAGCGTTGGCATTCGCCGCGGTCGCGGTGAGCGTCGCGGTCGATGCGGTCGCGGCCGAAGTGGTATTGGTCAGCGGCGCCTGCACGGCAGAGGCCGCCTGCGCGCTGGTGTCGGTCGTGGGGACCGCGGCCTGCGTGCCCGCATGGGCATGCGGTGTTGCCGTCGCCGGTGTCGCATCGGCCGTGCGGTCGGAAGTCCCAGCCTTGGCGTCGGCCGCGTTCGCATCGATTGGCGGCTTGTCGGCTTGCGGATGCACCGCGTTGGCGGACGCTGCCGTCGCCGGAGTCTGCGCGGCGTTCGCCTTGCCGGTGTCCTGGCCGATATTGGAGACGTCGCTCCCAACTTGCGCGGTCGCGACGGCCTTGAACGAAGTTTTTGGCGTGCCCTGGTCGACGGCGGCGATCAGGCCGCCATTGGTCTTCGCATCGGTCGCGGTCGCATCGGTCGTCCCGGTCGCGGCATCGGCCAGCGTCGCCGAGGTAGCGGCATCGACCTTGGCGCCCGCGGTCTTGGCGCTCTTGTCGCCCGGCGTCGCGGTATCGGTCTTGGCGCCGGCGATCTGCGCCGCGGTGGAGGCGCTGGCGGCGATGCCGGCGGCGGCGATCGTCAGTGGCGAGGAGGCCTGGTTCGCGGCCGCGTTCGGATCGAGCGGCACGACCGGCGCGGCCACCACGATGCTGGGATCGGGCACGGCGGCCGGCGTCGCGTCGACTTGCGCGGTTGTGGCGGCATTGACGGTGGCGGCAAGGCCATCGGTGCCGTCGGTCTTCTTATCCTTGGTGTCGTCGGACTTGTCCGCCGATTTGGCGTCGGAGGTCTCGGACTTGTCCTTGGTCTTGCTATCCGCCTTGGTCGGATCGGCCGTTGTGTCGTTCTTGGTATCGTTCTTGGCCGGCGTGGAATTGTCGGTGTCGTCACTGGCCTTGCTCTGCGAGGACGGGTCGGTCGCCGAATGATCGCGCGGGCTCTTGTCCGAGGACGACGAGGAATCGGTCCGGCGCGGTGCGGTGTCCGGGGACGACGCGCTGTCGCTGATAGCTTGAGTGTTGCTGTCGACCAGCGAACCGAAGGAGTCGTTGGACGTGTCTTTCGACGCCTGCGACCGGGCAGGCTTTTGCTGCGCGCTCTGGACTTGCGCGCTTGCCGCTACATCTGACGTACGACCGACCACAGGCGACCCCTCGGAAACATCTTCGGCATAAGAGGTAGCAAGGAGCGGGCCAGCCCCGCGCCTCGGTATTTTATCAAGATAAATCAATGATTTGAGGAATCGTCTCCGCTGCCGCAAGGCCTTTCAAAGCCCCGTCATTTCTGCCTCCCCGGCAAGAATTGCCCTAACTGGCCGCCCCCATGATTGCTTCACCGGAAGGCCGCCTATATTAAAGAGACAGCTCTCAGCCGCTTTCGACCGGGCAAGCCGCCCTTCGGGAACCAAAGTTCCCGGGGATCGCGGATGTCCCGCCGGAAGCATCCAGCGGATCGCCAAACGCCGCCGTCACAACGCTTTAAGGCCCATGCTTAATAGTCTGGATCTCGAAGGCCGTCCTGAGGATACCAGGGTCGTCGTTGCCATGTCGGGCGGCGTCGATTCATCGACGACGGCTGCGCTTTTGAAGGCGGAAGGCTACGACGTCGTCGGCATCACGCTGCAGCTCTACGACCATGGTGCGGCGACCCATCGCAAGGGCGCCTGCTGCGCCGGCCAGGACATCCACGACGCCCGCGACGTCGCGGCCAAGCTCGGCATTCCCCATTACGTGCTCGACTACGAGGACCGCTTTCGCGAGTCCGTCATCGACAATTTCGCCGACAGCTACGCGCTCGGCGAGACGCCGGTGCCGTGCATCGAGTGCAACCGCTCGGTCAAGTTCCGCGACCTGCTCAAGACCGCGCGCGAGTTAGGGGCGACCGCGCTCGCCACCGGCCATTACGTCGCCTCGCGCCGCCGCGCCGACGGCTCGCGCGCTCTGGTGTGTGCCGCCGATGCCGATCGCGACCAGAGCTACTTCCTGTTCGCGACCACGCAGGAGCAGCTCGATTACTTGCGCTTTCCGCTCGGCGACATGACCAAGCCCGAGACGCGCGAACTGGCGCGGCGCTTCGGTCTCGCGGTCGCCGACAAGCACGACAGCCAGGACATCTGCTTCGTGCCCACAGGGCGCTACACCGACATCATCACCCGTCTGCGGCCGAACGCGATGGACCCCGGCGAGATCGTCGATCTCGACGGCCGCGTGCTCGGCCGGCATAACGGCATTGCCAATTTCACCATCGGCCAGCGCCGCGGCCTCGGCATCGCCGCCGCCGCGCCGCTGTTCGTGGTGCGGCTGGAGGCCGCCAACCGCCGCGTCGTCGTCGGCCCGCGCGAGGCGCTGAAGATGCACCGCATCGTGCTGCGCGACGTCAACTGGATCGGCGACGGCGACATCGACCGCGCGATCGGCGCCGGCCTCGAAATGTTCGTGCGCGTGCGCTCGACCCGCAGCCCCCAGCCGGCATGGCTGCGTGGCGCGAACGGCCATTACGAGGTCGAGCTCGTCGCAGGCGAAGAGGGTGTCTCGCCGGGCCAGGCCTGCGTGTTTTACGACGCGCCCTCGGGCCAGGCGCGTGTGCTCGGCGGCGGCTTTATTCAAAGCGCCGCCGCGAAGGCTGCGACCGGCACGGCACGTCCGCTCGCCGAAGCCGTGCGCGGCTAATCCATGAAATCGGACCGCACTCTCGCGACACCGGAAGTGCGCCCCCTCTCCCGCCTGCGGGAGAGGGTTTGGGAGTGGGCTCTCTCCACCCGCGATATATCGCGAGCGGATAAAGCCCTCACCCGGCGCTACGCGCCGACCTCTCCCGCAAGCGCGAGAGGTGCCAGACCGCGCGCGGGGCTGACTTCGATCTCACCAATAATCAATTCTCGATAGAGTTTGGCGTAAGGGCAGGGGCATGGCAGCAGACATCTCGCGGGCCGGGGTCGAGAAGGCCTATGGCCGCTGGGCGCCGGTCTACGATCTCGTGTTCGGCAAGGTCTTTGACGCCGGCCGGCAGTCGACCATCATCGAGGCCGACCGGATCGGCGGCCGCATCCTCGACGTCGGCGTCGGCACCGGCCTCTCGCTGTCGGACTATGCGCGCACCACGAAAATCTGCGGCGTGGACATTTCCGAGCCGATGCTGCGCAAGGCGCAATCGCGCGTGCGTGCGCTGCGCTTGAGCAATGTCGAGGTGCTCTCGGTGATGGATGCGAAGAATCTCGCCTTCCCCGAAAACTTCTTCGACGCGGTGGTCGCGCAATATGTCATTACCGCCGTGCCCGATCCCGAAGGCACGCTCGACGAGTTCGTGCGCGTCTTGAAGCCCGGCGGCGAGCTGATCCTCGTCAACCACATCGGGGCGGAAACGGGTTTTCGCAAACTCTCCGAACTCGCGTTTGCCCCGCTCGCCCGCCGTCTCGGCTGGCGTCCGGAATTTCCGTGGCAGCGACTGGTCGACTGGGCCGCAAAACACGGCCGCGTTACGCTGGCCGAGCGCCGCCCGATGCCGCCGATGGGACACTTTTCGCTGATCCGCTACCTCAAATCGTAATGTTCGGGGTGGGAACAGGGCGTACACCCCGCGCGTTCTCCGCCCATGCGCACGACATCAAACATCGTTCTGGCCAGCATCCTGATCGCCGCCTCCGGCAGCGCGATCGCGCAGGCCCCGCCCGCCCCGGCGACGCCGCCGCAAGCGACCGCGCCGCCATCCCCGCAGCACGCCACCAGTTGCACGCCGCAGGATCGCCCCAACCGCCAGGCCGACGGCACCACCACGGGCCAGTCCCGGGAACCGCTCGGCGACAAGCTCGCCAAATCGGACGGCGTGCTCTGCCCGCCCTCCGGCGTCGATCCCGAGATGCACGCGCCGGCGCCCAGCACGAACGGCGCCATGCCCGTCATTCCGCCCCCCGGCAGCCCCGGCGGTGACCCGACGGTAAGGCCGAAATAGGCCAATTCTGTCTCCCGATCTCGTCATGGCCGGGCTTGTCCGGACCAGTCCGGCCATCACGGGTGTGGCTGGAAATCTGGTCCCGAAATAGGTCCAATTCGCTCCCCGAAGCGGACTTGTCCCGCCGTAGCTTCAGCAAAGGCGGAAGCTTACGCAAACGCGGATTGACAGCCCGCCGCCCCCTTCCTTATATGCCGCGCGTTCGCGAGATCGGCCGTATCAGGCCCTCGCGACCCTGTGGCGGGGTAGCTCAGCTGGTTAGAGCACGGGAATCATAATCCTGGGGTCGGGGGTTCGAGTCCCTCTCCCGCTACCATGTATCCCCCACTATTACGGTGGGCCTGAGGAAAGATGTCCCCGCCTATTAGGGCGGCGAGTTTGCCTTTCACCTCAACCTCCCAGCCTTTCCGAGGTCCATTTGGGTGAACAGTTACGCTGTGCACAAGGGCTCGAAAATCCTCGATCAGTGAACCCCGATCGTCCTCTGCCTTTGAATGCTTAGCCATTGTCTCGGCAAGTGTGTTCACTGTTCTGATGTAGCGGTCTAGGGTAGCTGGGTGGAGTGCGATGGGGACTGGGGCCTCTTCGAGTGCGGCCATTTCGGCCTCGACGCGCAATCGCTCTTCCTTCAGCTCCGCGATCCGCTGTTTGGCATCCTCCTCGGAGATGACGTACTTGATCACAAGATCAATGTTCCGTTGCCGCTCGCCTTCGATCCGGTCACGTTTCGCCACAAGTCGCGCGCGCACCGCGACCGCGTTCCCGGCAAGCCGCTCCCGCTCATTGTTGTAGCTGCGCACATAGGTCTCGATCAGACGAGGATCCTTCAATTCCTCGACCATGCCGCTGAGTACAAGCCCTTCGATATCGCGCAGGTAGATGATCCTACGATTTGAGCAGATCCCGCTTTCGCGAATCGCCGAACACCGAATCCTGGTCTTTCCAGTCTTGTCGCGGTCATGAACCGACATTCCCGATCCGCAACAGCCGCAGCGAAGTAGACCCGAGAGAAGATGCGGCGCCCGTCGCTTCACGTGGCTGGCCAAGTGGCTCCTTTCGGTTTTCAAGGCGTGAGCCTGCTCCCAAATAACCTGATCGACGATGCGCAGCTGAGGTGCCTCGATGCTCTGCCACTCGTCACGAGGGTTCGGGCGAGATAGTCGTTTGCCGGTATCGGGATCCTTGACCATTCGGACTTTGTTCCACACGATACGACCGGCATAGAGTTCGTTGAAGATGAGCCCAGCACCACGTTGGGCATTGCCGTTGATCGTCGACGCGTTCCATCGTCGGCCTCGCGGTGGACGAACGTTTTCTCTGTTGAGATCGTGCGCGATGTCTCGGGGCGTCCGTCCCGCGGCATATGCCGTGAAAATGCGCCGGACGATCGCAGCTTCGTCGTCGACGATTTCGAGTTCGCCGGGTTTGCCGGGAACGGCTCGATATCCGTAGGCGCGCCCCCCGGCGTGTCGACCGTCGCGTATCACGCCGGCCATGCCGCGACGGACCTTCTTCGCTCCGTCTTCGCGCTGCATCTGTCCAACGAGGCCGCGAATACCAATCAAGATCGAGTCCGCGGTGCCGTCATGAACAGCCTGGATTTCGATCCCCTGGAAAGACAACCTTTTGTGGATGCCGGCCAGGTCTTCCATGTCACGAGAAAGCCGATCCAACGCTTCCACAATGACGACGGTAAATCGCTGTTGGCGCGCCGCATCCATAAGCTGCATCAAGCCATCGCGGCCGAATACAGATGCCCCAGAACGAGCCTTGTCTTCGAAAGTCGCAACGACGTTGAGTTGATGACGGGCCGCATAGGCCCTACACAAAGCGATCTGATCTTCAGTCGACTTTTCGTTTTGAAGCTCGGTCGAGAACCGAGCGTAAATTGCTGCGGGCTTCATCTTGAACACCACCGCCGATGCGTTTCTCGCTGGCGGCATCAATATGAATCTTCATCAGCCGCTCATTCTCGAAGAGATGATCGCGCCGTGCATCGGCGATTGCAAGGGCTTCAACAAATTTCAGCAAAGCACGATCTAATTCAGGTGGGCTTACACACCGTGGCGTATGATGAAAACTTTCCCTTATCTTCGCGCGCTTCATAACAGCAAGATGCTGTATGAAGTCCAAGAAGGGTACGTCGCTTATACATCGATCGCAGAATTGGATATGATTGAAAGCAGAACGGATAGACTTGAGACCGGAAAAATCTGGAGTAGGGTCTCGCAGAGATTGGGATCGGGAATCCAAGACCTCCAACCAGACAGTTATGAGCGGCGGGATAACGATCGGCTTCGTTGATGTCGTTGTCTTTTTTATCAATCCGATCGCGTTCGTTGCGCGTCGGTTGGCTCATTTCTGGTGTGAACACGCCTGGTCGTGCAAACAGGTCGAGATTGACATCTACAGGCTCTATCGCCGAACTCTTTTCAGGATGATCGATCTGATCATCGAACGGGTCGACCTGACCCTCTCAAGGCTGAAACAGGGGTTCGATTCCTCTTTCCTAGGGAAGCGCCACTCGACGCCTCTCCCGTCCGCCATTGCGCGGGATGCATCAAGTGCCCCCTAGAGCCTCTTATTGGAGGCAATCACTTGAAATTATCAAAGATTACGGCCACTGGCCGCATTGGCTTCGCTAGGCTCCGCCCACATTACCGGGCATGGAGCGATCAACTGACTTCGAAGGCGTCCAACAAAACGTCCAACAATTCGTCCAATGGTGAGGTGGGTCATGCCTGACTTCCTCACTCGACGGAACGGCGTGTGGCACTTCGTGCGCCGAGTTCCAGCGGAATTTGCGACATTGGATCCGCCGTGGCATCGTCCGGCATTCCACGAAAGTCTCGGTCGCCACCGATCGCACTGGGAGAAGGGCCGTCCGCGTAGCAGAGCGGCTCAATAGCGAGCTGGAGGCCCATTGGCAGCAGGCTTGTAGGGCTAGCGCCGATGAAGTTACGCGTGGCTACGATGATGCAAGGCGGCGCGCCCGTTCTCTAGGGTTTGAGTACGCTGAGAACGGTCAATTGCTTCAGTTCTCAGCCGAGAAACGGCTTGAACGCCTGGAGGCTCTTGTTGCCGCCGGGCTGGAGCACGAAGCGAATCGAAAACCGCATTCGGTTCGGTCGCATCGTCAAGGAACGGAAGCTTGATCGTCACCGGCGTGTTCTGTCATTTGCACCCGGCGGCATCTTTGCCCTTATCCGTTGGACCTCCAACGACTTTGGCACGATCATTTCGCGGATCGATATTTTGCGCGCGGTCGCACCGGGACAGCGCTGCTCGACCGTGCCGTATGTGAAGCCCGGCGGGGAGATTTTGCTGCGGCTCTCCGGTTGGCCGAAAGTCGAACGGGTGCTGCAGATGGTCGACGCCATCGAAGCGCTCGGCATCGATCCCGCCGACGTTGCTCCTGATCATTGGCATCACATTCACAATCGCCTGTCCGTCAACGAAAACCCGCGCCCCTACACGAGAGCGCGCCACCAGGCATGGCTTTACCGGCAGAGGGTCATGCGATGACACCGCGGCTCAAGACGTTGACCACGATGCTCTGCGGTGCCGTCGCACTTATCGCGCCAATCGTTCTGGAGATTACGCCGGCCTACATCTGGAATGCATCCGAGAGCGTACCGATCGGGCTCTACCGTGTGCAGCCGGCGGACAAGCTGTTCGTTACGGAACTCCTCGCCGTACAGCCACCGGAGCCGCTCGCGACCTTCCTCGACCTGAACGGCTATCTGCCAGCGGGATTGCCGATGCTCAAACACGTGCTGGCGCTTCCCGGGCAGACCGTTTGCCGAAGCGGGCTCACGATTTCGGTTGACGCCATCGAAATGGGCGAAGCCCGAGATCGCGATGGCCGTGGCCGTCCCCTCCCGAAATGGCAGGGCTGCCACATCGTCGGTGACGGCGAACTCTTTGTCATGAACTGGCAATCCGCCAGCTCGCAGGATGGCCGCTATTTCGGGCTCTTGCCGGCATCGGCTGTCATTGGCCGCGCGCTGCCGGTGTGGACCTGGGAGGATTGATGGTGCCCGTATTGAGTTTCCGACCAGCTATTCCTCTGTTCGGCCGAGTGCTGCACCATTCCTCCGTCCCGACCAACGATTGCGCGGCCGTTGCGCGCAGCGGCGGTCCAGGGCGGCCGAACGGCCGGCGCGAAGCGGCTTTACCCTGGACGGGCGCGAGCACGACGGCACGCTTGCGTTTGTTCGAGGGGAGCCTGCGCGCTGTCGTGCCGTTGTTCATCGCGCTGGCCGTGAGTAGCGCCGCTGCTGTCGCCGAGACGCGACCCGCGGAGCCTCCAGCACGTCATCAAGCTGGCGGTCCGTTTGCGGAATTTGTCGAGCAGGCCTCGCGCCGCTTCGGTGTGCCGGTGCGCTGGATACGCGCAGTCCTGGACGTCGAAACCGCCCAAGACATGCGTGCCAAGTCACCGAAAGGTGCCATGGGCCTGATGCAAATCATGCCGGCGACTTGGGCGGAACTTCGCGAGCGGTACGACCTCGGCAATAATCCCTACGATCCCCGCGATAACATTCTTGCGGGGACTGCGTACCTTCGGGACCTGCACGACCGGTACGGCTCTCCGGGCTTCCTTGCAGCCTACAACGCGGGACCTGGTCGCTGCGAGGAACATCTCACCGGTCGTCCGTTGCCGGCCGAGACCAAAGCCTATTTGCAGAAACTTGTGCCTCTCATCGGTAGCGACATCGCAGCTTCTAGTGCCGTCGCGGGTCTGGGGCCACCAGCAGCGGCGCTCTTTGTTGCTCGATTTGAAAGTACGAACACCGCTGACCCGCAGCAGTCCGGGCGCTCGTCAAATCGGGCTCCGGCGGCGACCTTCGTTCACGACATCTCGGCCATCGTGCCACCGGCAACAGGGTTGTTCGTCGCGAGATCTAATGCAGGGGCCTCGCGATGAGCGAATGCGCAAGCTGGCATGCAGTGGCGTACGTTGGAGATGAATGGGCGGAAAGGCGAGCGCAATGGGCAGGTACGACATCAGGACGGCGAGATAAAAGGGGCTCGCCGGTCGAACAACAAGCCATTGGCATGGCTTGGGTTCCGGCGTGCCAGTCGGTCGGGGCGCGTGCCGCTCCTTGCATTTTGAACAATGCAATCAAGGACATTTCCGGCACTGTAGGCGATTTCGCGCGCTTGGAGCGCTGGCGACGACAGCAGGTGACAGCGAGCTGCGGATCCGACCCGGGCGCATCCGCAACACCCGCGCGCCGAGGCAAAAGAGCTTCATCAATCAGGTGCTGCGGGCGGCGACGAAAGCAGGACACACGTCGCGTCCGGCCGCGGCTGGGAGGCGTTCCATGGCCTACGGGCGCTCGACTTTTGGCCGCGGCCGGCTCGCCTTTAGTCGCAGCCGGTTGTTCAGCCCGACACGGCGTGTCGTGGTGAAAGCGCGTGTTGTCCGCCACAAAGGCCGAGCTTTCCGTTCAGCGCCACTAACCGCCCACCTCTCATATCTGAAGCGCGACGGCGTGACCCGGAGTGGTGAGCGGGCCGAGATGTTCGATGCCGGCAGTGACCGCGCCGATGGCGGCTTTCGCAGAACGCTGCAAGGAAGACCGGCATCATTTCCGGTTCATCATCTCGCCGGAGGATGCCGGCGACATGACCGACCTGACGGCCTTCACCCGCGATCTCGCCAGGCAGATGGAGACCGATCTCGGCACGCGGCTTGACTGGGTGGCTGTCGATCATTGGAATACCGATAACCCTCACGTCCATCTGCTCGTTCGGGGAGTAGATGAACAAGATGCGGATCTCGTGATCTCCCGCGACTATATCAGCCAGGGCCTGCGCTCGCGCGCCGAGGAACTGGTCGCCATCGAACTGGGCCCAAAACCCGAGCACGAGATCCGCAATTCACTGGAGAGGGAGGTTTCGGCTGAACGATGGACGCGGCTCGACCGGGAGATCCGGCTGGCGGCCGATGAGACCGGCTATATCGATGTTCGCCCAGAGAACCCCGGCAAGTCCGATCCCGAGATCCGGCGCCTGATGGTCGGCCGCCTTCAACATCTGGAGAAGATGGGCCTTGCCGCATCCGCCGCACCGGGGGAATGGCCGAGCGTAGCTTGCGCGACCTCGGCATGCGCGGCGACATCATCAAGACCATGCACCGCGCCTTCACCGAGCGTGGGGAAGCTCGGGGCGTTGCCGACTATGCCATCGAGAGTGGACAACCGACGTCCGAGATTATCGGACGGCTCGTCGACCGAGGATTGCACGACGAACTGACGGGCGAGGCTTACGCCCTGATCGACGGAACAGACGGACGCGCGCACCATGTCCGTTTCCGCGGGATCGAAGCTTTCGAACATGCGCCGCCGATCGGCGGAATCGTCGAAGTCCGACGCTTCGGTCAAGCCGGCGATGCGCACCCGCGCCCAGCTGAAGGGATTGCAAGGCTGGCAGGGGCCGGGCTGGACGGCGCCGGATCCCGGCAGCCGGCATTATCCGGAAGTGAGGGGCGGCGCGGTGATCGCGCTCTTCTATCTGCCGGCTGGGCGCATCTCCTACGACTTCAAGGTGCCGGCCTGACCGTTCGGCGCCGGCGGCGTCGGCCACATCCGGTTGGAGAAGGCAGGCGTGCTGCCAGCGTCAGTTCACGGCGATTGCCTCAATGCATGGCTGCCCGGCCTGTCAAGACAACAAGGATCACCGTGACTAACGCGCCGGAGACGTAGAGAATTGTTCTGACACTGCCACCTTTAGCTGCGTTGCCGCCGCGCAAATAGATGGCGGTATGAACAAGGCGGATCGCAACATGGGTCCACACCAGCAGCGCGAGCGTGCTTGGCCTGACACCTACCATCATCGCCAGCACGGCCGGGACCACGAAGGGTGCCAGCGCCTCCACAGAATTCATGTGTACACGACGATGCGATAAAGGAGGTTCGCATCGTCAGCCGGAAGTATCGGTCCAGAGAGGGCCCCCGCACGTCCCTTGGAATACCCCGATTGGACCGCCAAAAGGATGGACACGAGACAGAGCGCGAGCACTCCGATGACACTCAGGCTGTAGGCTTCCATGCTGACCTCGGTTAGCTGGATCGCGATGTCGGCGGGACAGAACCAATTAAGGTGATTGAGTTTCTGTCCGAGCGCTTCGGAGCGCGTCTGTCAGGAAGGGCGGGTGAAAAGATCGGCATAGCGCTGAAGATAAAGCGGCCAGCCGTGATCACCGGCGACACCGTCCCGCACGCCTTCCCAGCCGTCGCCATGGCGTTCCAGATTGCGATGCTCAAGGTCGATTCGGGTCCGGTTCGGCGTTTCAGCAGTGAACCGCACCTCCCACTCGCTGGTCTTTTCTGGGTCAGTCTCGATCTGCCATTTGGGGCTGATGTCCCAGCTGAGCAGCACCCGGTCCGGCGGTTCGTAGGCCAGCACGCGCGCCCAGCGGCACTCGCTGCCATCGATGCCTCGGTCATAAATGTACCCACCCACCCGAGCCTGGAACACCGTCTCGGCGATCTGGACGCGGAGCAGGTTGTGCTCGGGCGGTTTGAAACTCCCGAACCCCTCGGTGAAGATTTTAAATGCGCGCGCGATCGGTGCCTCGACCACGATGGATTGTTTCACGGCCGCAAGTCCTACACGCGTGTTCATTGTGTCTCCTGTTGCTCGACGACCAACTTGTAGGCGGCCAGCGTCTTGCTCCAAAACCGGTCGAGCCAAGCACGCATCTGGCCAAGCCCGTGAGGGTCGATGTGATAGACGTTGCTTGCGCCCTTCTGCTCCGCGCGGACTAGTCGTGAGTCTCGTAGCACCTTCAGATGCTGCGAGACGGCCGACTGGGAGACCGGTACCTGTCGGGTAATCTCAACTACCGAACGTGGACGCTCCGCGATCAGCTCGAAAATCGTTCGGCGCGTCGAGTCGCCAAGCGCGGCCAGCTGCGCGTGATCAATAGTCATGACTTATGATTAGTACAAACTTATGATATGGTCAAGCGGTGTGAACGTCTCGTGTTCTCGGTGCCATTGAGGCTCTTGGATTGACCCGGCCAGTCTCCCTGCCGGTCCGACTTCTTGGGCCACGCGATGTTGGCATCCACGCGAAAAAATCCTGATATCGACCGGTGAGGTGATGGGCGTAGCAGTACCGGCAAGGCACGTTCAGCTGGCGGAAGCGGCGAAGGGTTCTTGTCCGGAAAGGACAGACCGATGTCCTGATCCCTGCGGTTGAGTTCGTTGCCTAAAGCAACAACTCCGCCGATGCCAGGCGCAGGCGTGTCGAGCTGAGCGCAAGGAGTGTGAGATGACCCCCAGCGGCATCGTTCCTCAAGGTCAATCAACAATGATGGCCTGGCGCGTGCACGAGTTTGGGCCGCCAGAGGTCATGAAGTTTGAGTCCCTCTCACGACCTGAACCCGGGCCCGGCGAGGTCCTGGTCAAAGTTGAAGCGGCCGGAGTGGGGCCACGGGATGCCTGGATCAGAGCCGGGAAGAGCGCTTTGCCGCAGCCGCTCCCGCTCATTCTGGGCTCGGATCTTTTCGGTGAAATCGTCGCCGTTGAGCCCGGAGTCTCGCAAGAACGTGCGGGAGATCAGGTCTACGGTGTTACGAATCCGAGGTTTATTGGGGCCTACGCCGAGTACGCCTTGGCTTCGGCGGAGATGATCTCGAGCAAGCCGACCTCGCTCACCCACGTTGAAGCCGCGTCCGTTCCCATCATTGCCGTAACCGCATGGCAGGCGCTGTTTGAACCACGCGCGACTTGAACCAAGCCAAACGATGGTCTCACGGGGCGGCTGGTAACGTGGGATCCTACGCGCCCCAATTGGCCCGTCATGCGGGTGTGCAAACTATCGCAACAGTATCGACGGCCGACTTTCCTTCGTTCGCGATCTCGGCGCAAACACCGTGATCGACTATCGGATTCAGCGCTTTGAGAATGAAGTGCGGGATGCGGACGCCGTCATTGATCTAGTCGGCGGCGAAACGCAAAGCCGCTCGTTCCAGGTCCTTTCGAGGCGGCAAGCTGATCTCGGCAGTGTCCGCCCGGATCAGGACCTTGCAAAACACCACGGTGTCGAAGCCACCTTCTTTTTAGGAACGTCACGAGCCAGTATCTGACGGAAATCGCTCGCCTCGTCGAGGTGGAGAACTGAGAATAAACGTCGGGGTAGTCTTACCTCTCGCGGATGCGCGCGAGGCCACTTCATGCTGGACGGCGTGCGGCCCCGGCCAAAGGGAAAGATCGTGCTCGCCGTCGAAGCGAGCTGATCGATCGCGCCTCATCTTGCGTTCGACTCTGAATGTGCCAGCGAAGTCCAACGGTTGCTCTTGAAAGGACAAAAATGATATCGCGAACTCCCGCCCACGCCCTCGTCATTCCCGATCCGCTGCTCGCGAGATAAGCAACAGACGTCCTGCGCGAATATTCCACCAATCTGCTCTTTATTCACTCGATCCGCGTCTACGGAGCGGGGCGTCAGAGGAAACTGCGAGCTTCTCTACGTGGCCGCCGCATTCCACGATTTCGGCCTTGTCAAGAAGTTCTCGACACGCTTCGAAGTCGATGGCGCAAATACAGCTCGGCAGTTTCTGACCGCCCACGATATTGCTGAAGACCAGGTGCAGACCATCTGGAAGCGATCGCGCCGCACACCACTCCCGGCATCCCGAAGTACATGGGTCCCGAGGTCGCGCTCCTCAATTCGGGTGTTCTGCTCGATGTAATCGGGGTAGGGCTCGATCAATTTCCGGTGGAGGTTCGCGAGGAGATCGTTGCCAAATATCCCGCACAAATTTAAGGAACGCTTCGTTCAGGCCGAAGCGCATATCATCCGCGAAAACATCTTCCCGTACTCGAAAGTGCTTCAGCGCGTTGCGCAATCGGCCCCGAAAGCCTTGGGATCAGATCGGACGCTGTTCCGGAAGCTCGGGTTTGTCAGTTCGCTGGTTGGCCCGTGTTTGAAGAGTCCCTCTCTAAGACTTGGCTCGCTTGCCGTTATCGATTTTGATCATCTCCAATGTCGACGCCCGTCTACTCTCCCAAACGATCAAGCAAGTTAAAGTGCCCTTTGAAATGATAATAACCTCTCCGCAAACCAGGTCGTACAAGCCTGATCGTGCCACTGTAGGAGCCCTGGAGAGCCTGGAGGGAAGCAGGATCTCAACGTTTGCCGTCAAGTACCGTGGTTACCAGGTTGAACGCTTCGTACCTCATCTTTCGCTCTTCCGGCCTCCGCGCCGCTTACCGCGCGAATACCGGTATCGATGCTACTGCGACCCCATAGCGACACGCGCCATGCTTTTCGTAGAGCCTCGCTCGGTCCTAGACCCCAATCAATCTCTGCTGCAGACTACAAGCGGAGCCATCTGTAGCCGGCTGCGATCTGAAAGGGCTAGAGTGGCCCGTCGTGAGGGGCTCGGTCGAGGATCTGACGGATGACGGCTAAAATCGATCTCCTGACGCTGCAATTGTTCGTGGCGATCGTCGAGGAGCAGAGTATCGCGAAAGCGGCGGAGAAGAAGAACATTGCCGCATCTGCAGTCAGCCGCCGTATCTCGGATATTGAGGTCCTGTTCAAGGTCGAGCTGCTGCATCGCCATTCGAAAGGGATCGAGCCGACACCTGCCGGTTTCGCCCTGCTCGAGCACGCCCGCATCATCCTGGGAAACCTCAGCAAGCTCGAGGCCGAGCTGACGGGATTTAGGGAGGGCAAGCGCGGGCTGATCCGGGTCTGTGCCAACAAGTCCGCGATCCTCGAAGCCCTGGCGGACGAGCTCAGCCTGTTCCTGGAACAGCATCCGCTGGTCCACATCGACATCGAGGAGGATCTCAGCCCTGCGATCGTGCGCGCGGTGATGGAGAACCGTGCCGACATCGGCATCTTCGGCGGCAACATCGACGGACAGGATCTGGAGCTGCTGTCCTATCGCAGCGACAGTCTGGTCGCGCTGGTCACGCGCGATCACCCGCTGGCGGACCGCAGCAGCGTTCGCTTCCGTGAGCTGGTCGATTTCGACTTCGTCAGCCTGGAGAAGGGCAGCTCGATCGAGACGCTGTGTGTCAGGGCCGCTGCGGCGCTTGGGCAGCACCTCAAGGTGCGCATCCGCGTCAGCAGTTTCGATGCACTGTTCCGCGTCATCGATGCCAGGATGGGGGTCGGCATCGTGCCGCTCGAGATCGTTCGCGGCCGCTACGGCGTCGACAGCCTCGTCACCGTCCCGCTCGATGAGTCCTGGGCGCGACGCGAGCTGGTCATGGGCGTGCGCGATTACAAGTCGCTGCCGCCAGTGACGAAGCTGCTAGTGGACCATTTGCGGTCCCACGACGATGCGCGTCTCGCCGCGAGCGGCGTGTCCGACCGGCTGACGGTCGTGCCGGGCAGCGGCTGACGTTGCTCCTGTCAGCGGCCGCCGTCGCCGCCCGCGATGGCTGGCTGCCCAACCGTCACTGCACATTTTTGGGACGGACTTCTATCCTGCTCCCCAACATCGCTGTCGGTCGGCATGATCGGCAGCAACACGGTACATCAGATGCCGAACATGGGAGGACGGATCGTGGACACGCACGGTCGCACGCTGCTGGCCAAAATCTGGGACCAGCATGTCGTCGCTCGCGTCAGCGATGATACCGATCTGCTGCATGTGGATCGCCATTTGCTGCATGACCTCGGCGGCTCCCGCGGCCTGCTCGACCTCAAAAGCCGCAATATTGCGGTCCACAATCCCGAACTGACCTTCGCCACGCCCGATCATGCGATTTCGACCGCGTCCGGGCGGGCCGGCACGATCAAGACCGGGTGGGATCTGCTGGCGGCGCTGCGGACCGAGACGTCGGCCAGCAACATCCGGCTGTTCGACCTCGACCAGCCGGGGCAGGGCATCGTCCATGTCATCGGCCCCGAGCTCGGCCTCAGCCTCCCCGGCTGCCTGATCGTCTGCGGCGATAGCCACACCTGCACCCATGGCGGGCTCGGCGCGCTCGCCTTCGGCATCGGCTCCAGCGAGCTCACGCACGTGCTGGCGACCCAGACCATCATCCAGCGCCGGCCCAAGACCATGCGCGTGACGTTCGACGGCGCCCTGCCGTTCGGTGTCACGGCGAAGGATCTCATCCTCGCCTTGATTGGCCATGTCGGCGCCGCCGGCGGCACCGGTTATGCCGTCGAATACGCCGGCCGTGCGATCAGGGACCTGCCGATAGAAGGCCGCCTCACCATCTGCAATCTGTCGGTCGAGCTCGGCGCCAAGATGGGGCTGATCGCGCCGGACGAAACGACATTTGCCTATATCCGCGGCCGCCCCTATGCGCCGCAAGGCGAGATGTGGGACCAGGCGGTCGCGGCGTGGCGGACGCTTCGAAGCGACAGCGATGCAATGTTCGATCGCGAGGTGTCGATCGACGTCGGCACCATCATCCCCCAGATCACCTGGGGCACGAGCCCGGAGCACGTGCTTGGTATCGACGGCCGCATCCCGGATCCCGCTGACATCGCCGATCCCGCGCGCCGCGGCGCGATCGAGATCGCGCTCGACTATATGGGCCTGACGCCGGGAGCGCCGATCGCCGGCACGAAGGTGGATTGGGTCTTCATCGGCTCCTGCACCAACAGCCGCCTCAGCGATCTCAGAGCCGCGGCCGAAATCGCGCGCGGCCGCAAGGTTGCGCCGGGCGTGCGCGCCTGGGTCGTGCCGGGTTCGGAGACCGTCAAGCGCGATGCAATGGCCGAGGGGCTCGACAAGATCTTCATCGACGCGGGCTTTGAATGGCGCGAGCCCGGATGCTCGATGTGCCTTGCCGCCAACGGCGAAACCGTGCCGCCCGGCCAGCGCTCGGTGTCGACGTCGAACCGGAATTTCATCGGCCGGCAGGGGCCGCGTGCCCGCACCCATCTGGCAAGCCCGGCCATGGCCGTGGCGGCGGCGATCTCCGGCGCCATCGCCGACGTCCGAACCATGGAGCGCTAGATGGCGCAAGCCTTCACCAAACTATCCGCGACCGCCGCGCCGATCATGCGCACCAATGTCGATACGGATGTCATCATCAGCATCAACCGCATGATCGGAAATTCCGTCCGCGGCAGTCTCGGCAAATGGGCGTTCGGTTCGCTCCGTTATTTACCTGACGGTTCGGACAATCCAGCGTTTATCCTGAATCGCGAGCCTTATCGCGCGGCGGAAATCCTGGTCACGGGTCCGAACTTCGGCTGCGGCTCGTCGCGGGAGGCGGCGGTGTGGGCGCTACAGGAGATGGGCGTTCGTGCCATCATTGGATCCGGCTTCGGCGACATCTTCTTCGCCAACTGCTTCCAGAACGGCATCCTGCCGGTGGTGCTCGATAAGGCCACGATCGATGGCCTCGCCGCCGAGATCGAAGCGAGCCAGGGCGCGGGGCGCCTCAGTATCGACCTGGAGGAGCAGACGGTCACCTCGCCGTCGCGCGTCCGGCATGCCTTCGAGATCGATCCGCGCCGGCGTGCGGGGTTGCTCGAAGGCTTAGATGAGATTTCGCTGACGTTGCGGCGCGACCAAGAGATCCGCGTATTCCAGGCATCCGACCGCGATGCGCGGCCGTGGATTCATTTTGTGGGATAATCGGCATGAACACGCTCTCGAACACGATCAAGGTGGCTGTGGTCGGTGGTGAAGGCATCGGTCCGGAGGTGACCGACCAGTCCCATCGCATTCTCAAATGGTTTTCGGACCGGCGCGGCGCTCCGGTCGTTTTGCGCGAAGCGCAATACGGTCTCATCCCCTATCTCGCGACCGGCAAGGTGTTGCCGGATGACACCGTTGAGGCGATGGAGGAAGCCGACGCTATCCTCTGGGGGGCGACGGGTGGCCCGGAAACCACGGAAGTACCTCCCGCGGCGCGCAAGGAGGGAAGCCTACTGTCGCTGCGCAGCAAATACGACCTCTATGCCAATCTCCGGCCTATCGTCGCCAATCCGGCGCTGGCGGATTCCGCGCCGCTCAAGGCTTCGGTATTGAAGGATGTCGACTTCATCATTATCCGCGAACTCACCAGCGGCATCTATTTCGGTGAGCCGCGCGGCATCGAAACGCTGCCCGACGGCCAGCGCCGTGGCTTCAACACCCAGCAATACACCACCAGCCAGATCCGCCGGGTGGCGCGGACCGCGTTCGAACTGGCGCGGACGCGCAAGGGCCGGGTCTGCTCGGTCGACAAGGCCAATGTGCTGGAGACCAGCGTGCTGTGGCGCGAGGAGGTCATCGCGCTGCATCAAGCAGAATTCGCCGATGTGAAGCTGTCGCATCTCTATGTCGACAACGCCGCGATGCAGATCGTCCGCGCGCCGTCGCAGTTCGATGTCATGGTGACCTGCAATATCTTCGGCGACATTCTTTCCGATTGCGCCGCGATGGCATCCGGTTCGCTCGGCATGCTGCCGTCGGTCTCGCTCGGGCCGCCGGACCGGCTGGGACGCCGCAAGGCGCTCTATGAACCGGTCCATGGCAGCGCGCCCGATATTGCGGGCAAGGGAATCGCCAATCCGCTCGGCTCGATCCTCAGCGTCGCAATGATGTTGCGCATCACCCTCAATCGGCCTGATGATGCCACGCTGTTGGAGAAGGCGGTGGATACGGCGCTGGCTGCCGGCGCAAGAACGGCCGATATCGCCGAACCCGGCTCAAAAAGATTGTCGACCCAGGAGATGGGCGATGCGGTGCTGAACGCGCTCGACAAGGTGGTCGGCAAGGAGAGGGAGCACGCGTGATGAGAACTCGGGTCACCAGACGGGCCGCGCTGACCATTGTCGCCGGCGCCGGTGCCTCCATGGCGGTTGGAAGGGCGTGGGCCGATACCCCGTCGGGCCGTGTGATCTATCCGGTGGCCATTCCAGTCTATCAGTCGCAATTCGTCGCCGACCGGGCCGGATTCTTCAAGGACGCCGGCCTTGACTGCAAGCTGATCCAGGGCGGCAGCGGCGTGAAGACGCGCGAGATCATCGCTTCGTCCCAGGGCGATATCGGCATCGGCGACATCACCCACCCGATGCAGCTCAGCAATCATGGCCGCAGCGCACGTGTCCTGATGCCGGTCGATACCCGCAGCAACGCCGCGATCTTCATCATCCGCAAGGATCTGTTCAACCAGGGCATCACCAGCCTCGAGGCGCTGGCGAAGTGGAAGCGGCCGGACGGACGCAAGCCGATCGTCTCGGTATCATCGCTGGGCGGCACCAACCACGTCTGGGCGTCCTACTACATGGAAACTATGGGGCTCGATGACAAGGTGACCTGGATCGGCACCGGCAATGTCGACACCATGATGGGCACGTTGAAGACGAAACAGGTCGATGTTCTCATCAACTCGCCATCGATCCTGAACGATTCGGTCGAGCAGGGCTGGGGCGCGCTGTTGTTCGATGGAACGGACGAGGCGGTCTGGGCCAAGTATATCGGCGGCAAGGTCCCGGTGACGTCTCATTTCACCCTGCAGTCGACCATCGACAAGGACCCGCCGAAGATGCAGGCCTTCGTTACGGCGCTGTGGCGCGCAACCCAGTGGATCAAGGGGCATTCTCCCGAAGAGATCTACGATGCGATTGAGCCCTATGTCGGGAGCACGTCGCGCGACGCGAACATTTTCGACCTCGCCATCATGAAGAAGGTCACCGATTACGAATGCGTCATCGACGAAGCCAGCTTCGCGCGCGGCCAGAAGGTCTGGTTTCGTGAAATGACCGGCATCAAGCCGCTCGCGATGGCCGATGTCGTCACGACCAGCTTCATCGAAGCAGCCCGCAAGGCCTATCCGGCTTGACGATCCAGGCCTTACACACGCCGCACGTCGATGCGCCGCCCGACGCGCGGCGCATCGATGTGCGCGGTTTGTGCAAGACCTTCCAGCTGGCGGGTGCGGCGATCGAGGCGGTGCGCGACGTTTCCTTCAATGTCCGGCGCGGCGAATTCGTTGCTCTCCTGGGTCCATCCGGTTCGGGCAAGAGCACCGTCCTCAACATGATCGCGACCCTGATCAAGCCGACCAGCGGTCAGATCCTGATTGACGGCGTGCCTGTCTTTCCCGGACGGGCGACGCCCGACGTCGGCTATGTGTTCCAGCGCGATACCCTGTTTCCCTGGCGCACCGTCGCCAACAACATCGGCTACGGCTTGGAGCTGGCCGGTATCCCGACGGCGGAGCGAAAGGATCGTGTCCGTGCTTGCCTCGCGCAAGCCGGACTGGAGGGTTTCGGCGATGCCTACCCCTCCGCATTGTCGGGCGGCATGCGCCAGCGCGCCGCCTTGATGCGAACGCTGGTCGTCGAACCGCAGGTCCTGCTGATGGACGAGCCGTTCGGCGCGCTCGACACCCACACCAAGATCGACATGCACGACGTGCTGCTTCGCATCTGGGAACGCGAGCAGCAGACAGTGCTGTTCGTGACCCATGATCTCGGCGAGGCCCTGACGCTGGCGGATCGCATCATTCTGTTTTCGGCGCGGCCCGGCCGGATCAAGGAAACCTTCGAGGTGGATTTCGCCCGCCCGCGCAACGCCGTGAAGATCCGGGAGACGCCGCGTTATGCCGAGTTGTTCCAGCTGATCTGGCATTCGCTCGGCGAGGAGTTCATCAAGGGCCGCAAGCCATGAGACGAGGTCGCCACCCCGGCAGAATCCTGGCCTGGCAGATGTTGATCTGCGTCGGCTTGCTGTCGATCTGGCAGTGGGGATACGATCTGCACAGCCGCCTTCCCTGGCTGGTGCCGGATCTGCTCGACCCCTATTTCGTGTCCAAGCCGTCCCAGATCTTCGAACATTTCCTGATCCTGAGCTGCCTCAAATCCAAGGTCGGAATGTTCAACGGCTGGTTCAATGGCGAATTCGCCCGCTGCATGGCGCGATCCGAGAACAATCTCTGGATCGCCACCGCGGTCACCCTGAAGAACACCTTCTTCGGCTTCGTGACCGGCGTCAGCAGCGGCTTTGCCGCAGGACTCGTGCTGGGGCGTTCGGACCGGCTGAGCGCCATTTTCCAGCCGTTCATCACCGCGGTGAATTCGATCCCCCGCATCGCACTTGCGCCGATCATCGTGCTTGCCTTCGGCATCGGCGATACTTCGAAGATTGTGACGTCATGGATCGTGGTCGTCTTTCTCGTGTTCTTCAACACCTTCGAAGGCGCCCGCTCGATCGACGAGGGCTTTGTCAATGCGGCGCGGCTGCTCGGCGCCAGCGAGTGGCAGATCACCCGCACGGTGGTGATCCCGTCGACCATGGCCTGGGTCTTTGCCTCGCTGACACCTGCGATTTCCTTCGCCTTGATAGGGGTCATTGTCGGTGAATTCATCGGTGCAGAACGGGGCATCGGGCGCCTGATCATCGAGTCCGAGGCGCGCGCGGAGGCCTCGGGAATGATGGTCGCGGTTATCGTGCTGATGCTGGTCGGTGTTGCGCTGTCCGCGTTGATCTGGCGACTGCAGGCCTATCTGCTGCGCTGGCAACAGCACAATCTGGCGGAATAACTCTGCTGTGCTAAACGTTCTGGACTTGCGCGAGGAGCAATCCTTTAGTCTCCGCATCCTTGCTCGATCCTGGCGACCTGCGTGATCAGCAGGCGCGCGCTATCGCCGGATCAATTGTCTTCAGGTGTCTGGATAGCGGCGGTGCACCTCAAGAAGGAAGGTCCGTGAACTCTGCCATCGCGCTAAATTCATCGGATGTGCAGTGCGGTACCACCCGGTGAACCTTGCTCCGCTCTCGTTGCAAATCTTTACTTTTCGGTGTTTCGCCCCGATTTGCGTTGTGTTGGACGATTGGAAAGCTGGATTCAGTGATCGCTTGATCTTGCCGCTACTGGATCCGTTAGTGCTCCCAATCGGCATGATCCAAGGCATTCGAAAGCTGATCTAAAAGTTGCGACAACTGTTGTTTGTCGGTGGTTGAGAAATCTTTGAATAGCCGAGCCTCGCCCTTTACGCGAGGCTTCAGCCATTCTAGTGGCGAAATCTCTACCTTCGCGGGTAAGCTTGGCGATAGCGGCTCTGCCACGGGAGCGAGTTTGCTCAATCGAGATCAGCCCTCGATCCGCCAGGACGGCGAGACTGCGACTTGCTGCGGCCTTGTCGACATCGGCAGCGTCGGAGAGTTCACTGAAGCAGCGGTTGATGACCTCCATCTGCGACGGATGGATCGCGGCCTTGGCCGAAAAACCGTCACGGCGTGCGGCGTCTGCCTCGCGGCGCAGGGCGTCTTGGCCTCCTATCCGTTTGGACTCGACCTTCGAGCCCATCTTTTCGACCGCCACCAGCGCTGCCCGACAAAAATCAGTCCGGCGGCCTCGCAGGCGCGCACGAAGCCGGCGTTTTCGGAAAGAAATCCATCGCCGGGATGGATCGCGTCGGCGCCGCTTTGCGTCCGGTCGTTCCATGCCGCCAGCTTGGCCGGCACAGCGTGTCCGCATGTCACAACCAGCCTTCTGTTTTGAGTTCGACTGGCGAAGCAGGCCGGCTATTCCACAACGGCGCCTTGCAGACACGACGCAGCGCAAGGCTAGGTGCACAATAGCAGAAGCAAAGTGCTGATTTGGCGGCTGAAAAGTCGATCTCAAATGTGCAAGGCGCGAATTATGCACTATTCCCCGCGGTTATTGCCTATCACGTCGCCCGAATTAGCAGGGTGTCCGGGCGACGCTCAGGCATCGGCGCTAGGCCGCGGCTACGTCGAGTTTTCCAGCGGGGTTTAGCGTCAGACGGTTGCCTCCTGACAATGCAATCGCGCTTCCGATTTTCTGGCTCAGTTCTTTGAAGCGGCCGAGGATCTCCCGCCCAGCGCTTGTATCCGCCCCGTGCACGCAGATATCGTTGTGCTCGTTGCGCCGGACCGGCATCAATTCGATGCCGACGATTGCTGTCCCAGAGATCGAGCAACGCAATGCCAATCCATCGAGATGACGGCCGCGCATGACGTCCCAGTCGAACGCGAAGTTGCCGAGGCTGTAGAAGACCGGCTTGTTCCTATAGATCTCGGCGGCTTGCACCACATGCGGATGATGACCGAACACCATGTCTGCTCCGGCCTCGATGGCGGCCCGGGCGATCTCGCGCTGATAGGCGACCGGCTCATCCTTGGAGGAAACACCCCAGTGGCATGACAGGATTACAAGATCGACCTTGGTTCGTAAGGAGCGGACGTCTTCCTGCATGGCTTGGAGCTCGACAGGGTCCGCGAAGGTATGCGTAATGGGTTCGGCACCCGGCATTTCCAGGGCACGCGGACCGGGCTCATAGGCCGCATGGGCCTTAATCGTAGCACATCCCGGGCTGTTGGCTGAGGCGGCATGATTGCTTGGCCAGAACACTGATGTGTAGCTTAGGAAACCGAAACGAACGCCGTTCTTCTCGATCACCACCGGTTGCCTTGCTTCAGCGAGCGTTTCGCCGACGCCACAATGCAGGATCCCGACCGAATCCAGCGCCTTGACACTGGCGACGGCGGCGCTCGCCGGATGAGCAACGTTACTGGCGCAACTCACGCCGACATAGCCGGCCTTCTTGAGGGCGGGCCCGACCTTGGCGCCCGAGTGGCGCCAACCTGCTTTGTGCGGAATATCGGGCCGCGTTGGATCGACCGAGGGCTCGGCGAGCGGGCCTTCCAGTTGCCCGAACACGACATCCGCCGAAGACAGCATGTCGCGCACGTTGACGAATGCGCTGAAGGGATCTTCGCGGTTCTGGATATTGGTATCGCCCAGGATAAGAAGCGTTTGGTTCAAGTGCTGTTCCTTTTCAGTGATGGAGGCGCTGATGTGGGATTGAGACGGAATTCAAACTGCGCTTTCGGCGGAACTTGGCGTCGCCACCATGGCTTCGCCTTCGCCCCCCGGTGCAATCGATTCAAGGGAGCGCTGGTTGGTTTCGATGCCAAAAAGAAGGACGCCGAGCGCCAGCAGTAGATAAAGCGCTGCGATCGCGTAGAGCACTGACGGCAGGCCATAAGTGTCATAGAGCGATACCACCATGTATGGCGAGGCGATCACCGCGATTCGTCCCGTCATCTGTGCAATGCCGGAGCCGCGGAAGCGGTACTCTGTTGCGAACAATTCCGGCGTATAGCCGCCGAGGCCGAATCCGATCATCAGGCTCATGCCGCCCTGCAGGAGGAAGCCGAAGACCAGGACCCAGGTTGGATCGGTCTGCTGCGAATAAGCGAGCGCAAACACGCCGCACCACAAGGCCGCAAACATCGTGCCTCGGCGGCGCCCAATCCAGTCGGACGTCAGCATGCCAACCAGCGGTCCGAGCGAGCTTCCCAGTGCCATGACTGTGGCGAAGCCCAGCGACTTGGTGACGCTCATGCCTTGCTTGACGAAGAAAGTCGGCACCCAATAGGAAAAGCTGTAGGAGCCGACGAGGCAAGTGATGCAAACTGCCATGGCGAGCAAAGTGCGGGTAATGACGCCGCGCGAGAATAGGATGGAGATCGGAACCCAGGCTGGCGCAGGCGGCGCCATGGCGGTCATCGGCGGCAGCGGCCCTGCCTTTGAAGCCTCCGCCTCGATCTCCTGCATGATCTTCTCGGCTTCCTCGTAGCGGCCGCGTGCTTCGAGCCAGCGGGGCGACTCCGGCAGCTTGCGGCGCAGGAACCAGACCCATAGTGCGCCGCAACCGCCGATCAGATACATCGGCCGCCATCCGAATGCGGGGATGATGAACAGGCCGGTGAAGTTGACGGCGAATGTCGATGCCATCGACACTACGCTGATCAGACCCAGCGCCCAGCCGCGCCGTTGCGGCGGAACGAATTCGCTGACCATGCCATAGCCGCAGACGTATTCCGCGCCGATCCCGACGCCCATGAAGAACCGCAGCGTGGTCAGCCATGTCATCGACGGCGCAAGCATCGAAAGCAGGCACATGCTGCCGAAAATCAGGAGATTGAATTGATAAGCGAAGCGCCGACCATATCGGTCGCCGACCAAGCCGGTCATCAGGGCGCCGACAGCAAGGCCCGCAAAGGTGATCGAATTATAGTGGGCATTCATCTCCATATTGGACCAACCCTCCTTGACGAGGGCACCCAGCACGCCAGCGGCCATCTGGTTGTCGAAGCCGTCGAAGAACATTCCGAGGCCGATAAGGCTGAGGATTCGCCACTGAAATGCACCCATCGGGAGCCGGTCGAGCCGGCCGGCGGCATTAACGGAGGTGGTCATCAAAGGCGTTTCTCCCGCAAGCTCCGGCATTGACGACCGGTTTATCCGGATAAAATAAGCGGAACGTCCTCGGGCGAGTATGCTAATTTACTCATCACAACGATGACTTATCTTCAGAGCGGCTCAGAGATTATGGCGCGGACGCGATTAGTCCTCGATCGGGGGCGCTGATGACCCGGAAACTGCCTCCGCTAAACGCGCTTCGCGTCTTCGAGACCGCCGCCCGCTCCGAGAACTTCACGCAGGCTGCCAAGCGGCTCAACGTCTCCTAGGGGGCGGTGAGCCGGCATATTGCCCAACTCGAGGCCTTCCTTGGCCTCCGCCTGTTCGTCCGCGGCCAGCGGGACGCCAGGTTGACGGCGCCGGGCGAGGAATATGCGCGGTCCATCGCCGAAGCTTTCGATCGCATCGAACTCGCGACACACGTCAGCCGACGGGAACGGCAAGGCAGCGTGGTGCGGATAAGGCTTTTTCCTACCGTGGCGATGAAATGGCTCGTCAAACGGCTCGCTCATTTCCATGCCCTGCATCCAAGCATCAATGTGCAGGTCACAATCGCCAACGACCTCGTCGATGTGATGGCCGAAGAGGTAGATTTCACCATCCAGATCCCCGCTATTGCGAAGCCTGGCGTCCGGTATGAGACCCTGTTTCCGATCGAGTTGCTGCCGGTTTGCAGCCCCGCCGAGTTCGGTAAGCATCCGCCAATTCACGACCCGCGAGACCTGCTCGATCACACTCTGCTGCATTCGATGAAAAGACCGCACGATTGGCGGATCTGGTTCGAGGCCGCAAATGTCATACCGGGGAGCTTCCGCGAAGAACTGTCGTTCGGCAATTCCTCGCTGGCCTATCAAGCCGCGATCGATGGGCTCGGGGTTGCGATGGCGCATCTGGAACTGATCCAGGACGATCTCGATGGCGGGCGACTATTGGCGCTTCACCCGTTAGTGGTGCGGAGCGCCGACAGCTATCGACTCGTTGGCCGCGAATCCGAGATCGGCAGGCCGGAGATCGCTGCGTTCCGCAACTGGGTGTTGTCCGAGGCCGAAATAACCTAGTTGCATCTGGAGCGCTCGCTCATCCAGTTCAGCGGCGGCAGGCGCTCAGATATCGACGCGCTTGCCGGAAGCTCCCTGCCAAGAGGGGCGGACGTAATTCAGCTACCTTCCCTTGAAGAGCGGTGCCCGCTTCTCATTGAATGACAAGATGCCTTCCCGACGATCCTCGGTGCCGACAAGCTGATTGTAGGCGTCGATCTCGAAAAACATCGCAGAACGGAGATCCATGCGTGCACCGAGCGTCATGGAGCGCTTTGCTTGCCGAATCGAGAGCGGGGCGTTCCGGGCGATCCTGCGCGCGGTCGCAAGCGTCTCCTCCATCAGCCGCTCCGGCGCACAGAGCCGGTTGACCACGCCCCATTCGAACGCCTGCTCGGCGCCGAAGGGTTCGCCGGTCAGAATGATCTCGGCGGCGCGGGAATAACCGATGCGCCGCGGCAGGGTCTGCGTGCCACCGCCGCCAGGCATGATCCCGATCGTGACCTCCGTGAGAGCAAACCGTGCCGACAGCGCCGCGTAAGCGAAGTCGCACAACAGCATGAACTCGAACCCGCCCGCGTAGGCGGCGCCATTGACGGCTGCGATGACCGGCAGCGGACAATCGAGGATGCCCAGCATCATGCGCTCGAAAAGAGCGTGCTGCCTGTTCCAGGTGTCATCCGACATGCCGCGCCGTTCCTTGAGGTCGACGCCAGCGCAGAATGCGCGGTCACCGCTGCCGGTCAGCACCACGCAGCGCCATGCCGACGGATCGGCGTTGATCCGCGTGAACAGGTCCACCATCTCGTGACCCATCTTCGTGCTGATGGCATTGCGGACGTCAGGGCGATTGAAGCGGATGACGAGAACATCGGCAGTCGGTGTCTCCAGCGCTAGGGTCTCATAGCAATCGAGATCGAACGACATGTAGAATTCCTTCAGGATTTGAGAGCGCTCCTGGATCGCGGGAGAGCGATCGACGGCCGCTCGATGAATTCGCTGCGGATCAGCACATGCTGCGGCTCGTCGCTGGCGACCTCACGGATCCGGTTGAGCAGGAGGTTTGCGGCGGCAGCCCCGACCTCGCCCTGATCCCAATGCTGGACCGCAATCGCGGGCATATGCAGCTCGGCAAGCTCAGAATCGCCGGCGCCAACGAGCGAGATGTCGTCCGGGATGCTCAAGCCCCGGACCCGAATCGCCCTGATGACGCCGGCGAGCATGTCGATGCCACCCGCGATGATCGCAGTCGGGGGCTCTTTGCTCGCGAGCAGCGCGGAGGTCTGCTGGAAGCTCTCGGGCGAGAGGAAGCTGTGGGCGCGGATAAGCGAGCGGTCGAGCTCGATGCCCTTTGCCTCGAAGGCCTCGGTGAAGCCACGGATGCGGGTCCGTGCCGGATAGACGACCGGCGTACCGGTGAGGAGTGCGATCCGGCGATGGCCGAGTTCGATGAGCCGGCTGGTCGCCTTGCGTGTTGCGCCGGCATGATCCGCCATCACCGCATCGGCCCAAGCGGGCTCGTCGCGATCGACCATCACAATCGGCGCGCCGAGGCCGCGGAGGAACTTGTCGAACGCGGGGGTCATCGGGCTGTATGGACCGATCATGATGCCGTCCGAGCGTTGGCTCGACAGGCGCATCAGGAGCTCCCGCTCGCGATCCTCGCGGCCCTCCGAATTGGAGAGCAGCAACGAGAAACCTGCTCGGTCCAGCACATTATGCGCAGCATGCACAAAGGAGGCGAGCATCGGGATGTTGATGTCGCGGATCACACATCCAATGACATGCGTCGATCCGCGCCGCATGCTCTGTGCAATCGCGTCCGGACGATAGCCGAGCGTCTCGATTGCCTTGAGAACGCGGCTTCGGACCTCCCGCCCGACCGTCGTCTTGCCGTTGATGACCCGCGATGCTGTGCCCACCGACACTTCGGCCGCCCGCGCGACATCGCGAATAGTGGTATTTCCTTTCAATAGCGCCGCCTTACTCCGAAAAGCGTGTATTTTATCACATCAATGCAACCGAGCGGTCGATAATCTGGCCGGTTCGTCCACGCCATGCACAGCTCGTCGTGCTAGCGCGACATCGAGTGTCGGCGCTGCGCTGTGGCGGTCTTGTTGACCGCGGCTGAGCCCGGGTCGATTACGACACCGTAAAGCTCAGCTGCAGCCTCGCGACTGACGTAGCCGTCGCGGACATCGTCGACCACCAGTTCGGGGTCGCGCTCGGTTGGCTTGCCATAGCCACCGCCGGCGGCGGGACGGATGTGGACGCGGTCGCCGCGCCGGACCACCTCGAATTCTCCCTTGCTGGGAACGGACTTGATGTTGCCGTCAGACCGCACCACCTGGGAGAAGAACTTGCCACCGGCAAGCCCGCCGAACAGGCCGTCGGGAGCGACCAAACCACGCTCCGCGATAACAGTAAGCGCAGCCTCGTCATACAGCACGCGATAGACGCGTTCCGAGGTCAGGCCGCCGCGGTTGCGGCCAGCGCCGCCGCTGTCGGGCACGAGATGCCAGCTTTCGACGCGCAAAGGCACCAGATGTTCGATCAGTTCGATCGACTGGATACCGGCATTGCCGACCAGCACGCGAATGGCGTTGACGCCGTCGAGCGCGGGCCGGGCGCCATAACCGCCGGCGTGCGGATCGATGTGCTGGACATATCTCCGGTGGAGCGACTTTACACGCCGTTCATCCGGATCTTCGCCGCTGAAGATGCCGGAGCAGGCGGCGTCATTGCTCTGCGCGACCACGCGGTTCGGAATGGCTGGCGCCAGGGTCTTGAGCAGCATGTCGATGATGCGCGGCGAGGTTTCGGTCACCCCGCTCACCACGGAGGCGGGGTAGGTACAGTTCAGCAAGGTGCCCTCAGGGCAGATGATTTCGACCGGCCGATAGCAACCCTGATTGATCGGAATCGTGTGGTCGGTGATTGCCTTCAGCGTGAACCAGGTGCTGTTGCAGGTCACCGACAACGGACAATTGACGCCGCCGCGAACCTGCTTGGCGGTGCCGGTGTAGTCGAACACCATGCGATCGCCGGCGACGGTGATCTTGACCTTTACGGGGATCAGATCCTTCGGCCAGCCGCTGGCCTGGACCGGCTCGATGAAGTCGCTGCCTTCGTAGACGCCGTCGGGAATGCGCTCGATCTGGGCCCGCATCAACCGCTCGGAGTAATCGAGCGAAGCTGCCATGGCGCTGTCGATTGCCGCACGGCCGAACTTCTTCGCCATGGCGATGATGCGTTCGCCGCCGACAAAGGTGCCAGCATATTGTGCGTTAATGTCCAGCGTCCGGTTGTCGGTGTCGCGCGTGTTGTGCACGATCAGGCGGAAAAGGTCTTCGACCGGCTGGTCGTCGCGATAAAGGATGACCGGCGGAATGCGGATGCCTTCCGCATGTATGTCCCAGGTCACGGCGGTGAAGCTGCCAGGCGCGGTGCCGCCGATATCCACCCAATGGCCGCGCGTCATCGTATAGGCAATGATCTCGCCCTCGAAGAATACCGGCCGGGTCAGTTGAACGTCAGGCTGGTGGTTGCCCCCACCCAGATAGACGTCGTTGGAAATGATGACGTCGCCGGGACGCAGATTCTTCACGCCGATGGCCTCGACCGACGCTTTGGTGGAGATCACGGCCGAGCCCATCATGGTCGGGATGTCGTTGCCCTGCGCCACGAGCTGCATCTTGGCATCGAAGATGGCGGCGGATGCGTCGCCACCGGAATGAATGATCGGGCTGCCGGCGGTCTGCATCATCGCGACCTTCATCTCGCGGGCGATCGCGTAGAGGCCACTGCGGATGATCTCGTATGCCACCTTGTCCATTATCGGGCTCCCACGCTCACCAGAATGGTCGATTGGTCGCCGACCGTCAGCCGCTCGCCGGCACGCAGCGAGATCCGCGTCGATATCTCCTCGACAACCAGCGGGCCATCGAGTTCGTCGCCCTTGCGCAGATCCTCGCGCCGGTAGCGCGGCATCTCGACCCAGTGGCCGTGGTCGTAGATACGGGCGCGGCCGACTTGTTTGAGAGCCTCGCCGTTGCGCATCCTAGTCTGGCCGACCGTAAAATCGCCGATCTTGCCGACGATGCGCAGGCGCAGATTGACGATTCGAACTGGGCGGTTGGCGACGTCGAAGTTCCAGCGGCGGCGATGCTCCGCGATGAAATTATTGGCCAGTTCGTCAATGGTCTTGCGCGCGATCGCACCTTCCGGGAAGGCCACCTGAAGCGTTTCGCCCTGGCCGAGATATTGGCAGTCGGATCGGCGTTCGATCCTGATGTCCTGCTCGCGGATGTTGGCGATGCGCAGCCGCTGCCGCCCTTCCTTCTCGAGGCCCGCGAAGATCGCCTCTATGTTGGCCGGGTCGGAGTCGTCAACCGTTGCGACCACAGAAGCCTGAAGATCCTGCACGGCGTCGGCTACAAGCATGCCGAAAGCGCTGAACAGACCAGGCATTGGCGGCAGCACGACGGTCGGTATCTCCAACTCGCGCGCGAGATCGACGGCGTGCACGGGGCCCGCGCCGCCATACGGAATGAAGATGAATTCACGCGGATCGTAGCCGCGCTCCACGGTGGCGAGCCGCATCGCTTGTGCCATCAGCGCATTTGCGACCTGGCGTACCGTCGTCGCGGCTTCCTCGATAGTCACCCCGAGCGGGGTGGCAAGGTGGGTCTCGATCGCCTCGCGCGCCCCCTTGACGTCGAGCGCGAAGTCGCCGCCAAGAAAGCTTTCGGGATCGACATAGCCGAGGATGAGGTTGCAGTCGGTCACGGTCGGCCGGGTGCCGCCACGACCGTAGCAGACCGGGCCGGGATCCGCACCGGCGCTCTCCGGGCCGATCCGCACGCCGCCGCCTTCGTCGATCCAAGCGATCGATCCGCCACCGGCGCCGATCGAGATAATATCGATGTTGGGCGCGCGCACCGTATAAGTATTGATCGTGGTGGAGTTGCGCAGTTCCGGCTGGCCGTCACGGATCAGCGAGACGTCGTAGCTGGTGCCGCCCATGTCGCCGGTGATCGCGTTGGGAATGCCGAGCCGCTCGCACAGGCGTGCGGCCGCGGTGACGCCGCCGGCAGGGCCGGACTCCAGCAGTGTGACGGGGAGGGCGCTAACAACGTCCGGCGCGGCGAGGCCGCCGTTTGACTGCATGAAGTAGATGTCCGACTTCAGGCCGATCGCGCGCGCGTTGTCGGTGAAGCGGCGGCCATATTGGCCGCAGCGCGGACCGAGCACGGCGTTCATGACCGTGGTGCAGGTCCGCTCATACTCCATAATCTCCGGATTGACCTCGATCGAACCGGAGACGAACGTATCGTTGACGCGGTCGCGGATGAGCTTCAGGGCTCCGCGCTCGTTCTCGCCGTTGGCCGGCGAATTGATCAGGCAGACCGCGATCGCCTCCACCCCGTCGGCCTTGAGCTCGGCGATCCGGTCCGCGACTTCGGCGGCATCGATCCCTTGCTCGATCGTGCCGTCATGTGCGACGCGCTCCGTAATCTCCAGGCGATGCCGACGAAGCACGAGTTGGCGCGGCGCTTCGAAAAAGAGATCGTAGAGGTCGGCGCGGTCATGCCGCCAGCCGCGACGCAGTTCGAGAATGTCGCGGAAGCCCTTCGTCGTGATCAGGCCGGTGAGGGCGCCCTTACCTTCGATCACCATATTGGTGGCGATCGTCGTGCCGTGCCCGATAAAGTCGATTGCGTCCGGCTCGGAGTTGCTGCGCGACAGGATGGCGCGAAGGCCGTTCAGTGCGCCCTGCGTCGGATCCTTCGGTGTGGTGGGCACTTTCGCCGACCAGACCTCACCGGACCCCGAGTCCACCAGCACGACGTCGGTGAACGTCCCGCCTACATCGATTCCGACGCGCCGCATGCGCCCTCCCACATTCAATTTCAGCAGCGCGCCCCGAAAGCGCACTCGTTACGCTTGTTGATGAAACGTTTCACCTGTAATTCGGGCGCGGCTTAGCTGTCAATGCCGGGACGGCGGGACAGTCCTGCGTTTCGGGCAGGGCAATCGCGGCGCAACTGCATCATCGGATGACAGGATCAAACCGTCATTTTGCCGAGCAAAATGACGTATCTGATAGCGAATTCCTTTGGTGAAACGGGCCAAAGCCGTCGAATTTTGGGCGCGCCAAGCGACAGGAGAGGACGAGGCGAGAGGTTCGGCGATTTCCGAAGAAAAAACCAAAGATCATTTGATGAAACGTTATCTTGACGGGCCGAAAGCTGCTGATAGTGTTCCGCCCCGAATTGAGGCAAGGCATGAACCATTCAAGGCCATTGGACGGCGTCGTTATCGTTGAGCTCGGGCACAGCGTGGCTGGTCCCTATGCGGGATTGATTCTTGCCGATCTCGGCGCCCGGGTGATCAAGGTCGAAAATCCCAAGCACGGCGACTACGCGAGGGATTGGGGCCCGCCGTTCTGGGGTGATACGTCGTCCTCGTTTGCTTCGCTCAATCGCGGCAAGGAAAGCATCACGGTCGATTTTGCCGATCCGGCGGAAGCTGCGGCGCTGCGCCGGTTGATTATCGAGCAGGCCGACGGCGTTATCCAGAATCTCAGGCCCGGAATCCTGGACGTATACGGCCTCTCCGCCGAGAGTTTCCGCGAAGAAAAGCGTTCGCTGATCTGGTGCGACATTGGGGCATTCGGGGCGGGCGGTCCGATGGCGAAGAAGCCCGGCTACGATCCTCTGGTGCAGGCCTCAAGCGGCATCATGAGCGTGACCGGTGAGGGCGACCGGCCGCCGGTGCGTGTCGGCATTTCGCTGGTCGACATGGGTTCGGGCATGTGGGCCGCGATGGGTTTCCTGGCCAGCTTCATTTCACGGATGAAAGAAGGCAAGGGCGCGCGGGTCTCGACCTCGCTGTTCGAGACGGGTCTCGCCTGGATGACGATCCCGCTGGCGGGGTTCGAGGCGGCGGGCGATGTGCGCAAGCCCTATGGCTCGGGCGTGGCTGAGATCGTGCCGTACCAGTGCTTCCAGACCAAGACCGGCTGGCTGATGATCGCAGCCGGCAACGACAATTTGTTCCGTAAGTTCTGCGAGGTGCTGGATCTGCGCGAGCTCGTGAGTGATCCGGCTTTCGCAACCAATTCGGCGCGCGTGGTGAACCGGGAGCGCCTGATTCCGATGGTCGAGAAGGCGGTCGCGCAGTTCGACGCTGAGGATCTCGGGCGTAGGCTCGACGCGCTCGGGGTTCCCAATGCACCACTGCTCGGGGTCGAGGACGTCGCGAAACATCCGCAACTGAAGGCGCTCGACATCACCGCGCAGTGCGATGACGGTCTGTCGCTGGTCTCAATCCCGATTGCTCTCGACGGCAAGAGGCCTCGAACCACGCGCCGCGCGCCCAAGCTCGGCGAGCATAATGCCAACGTGAAGGGGCGCGCATGATCGACGTTCTCTCGGCCGCCTATCCGACCCTGGAGCTGGAGCGGATCGACGCCGCCATCCTCGTCGTCCGCATGAATCGCCCGGCTGCGGCAAACGCCATGAACACGCAGATGGGCCTCGACCTGATGGCGGTGTTCGAGGAGCTGCAGATTCGCCAGCACGGCTTGCGCTGCGTGGTGCTCACCGGCGCGGGCGAGCGCGCGTTCTGCGCTGGGGGAGATCTGGTCGAGCGGCGGACCATGAGCGACGAGCAATGGCAGTCCCAGCATGCGATCTTTGAACGGATGGTGCGTGCCGTGGTCAATTGCCCAATTCCGATCGTCGCCGCGGTCAATGGCGCCGCGATCGGCGGCGGTTGCGAGATCGCGGCCGCTTGCGACTTTATCTACGCATCGAACAATGCGCGGTTTGCTCTCACCGAGGTGACGCTCGGCATCATGCCGGGAGCGGGCGGCACGCAGAACCTGACGCGCGCGGTCGGCACACGACGTGCGAGCGAGATCATCCTCACGGGCGCGCCGTTCTCGGCCGAGGAGGCGCAGCGCTATGGCCTCGTCAACGAGGTCGTCGAACTCGCCGACCTGATGGAAGCGACGCTCGCGGCGGTCCGCCGCATCGCCGGCAACGCGCCGATGTCGATCCGGCAGGCCAAGCAGTCGATCCGCCGCGGCGTCGACATGTCGATCTCCGACGGCCTCGCCTTCGAGATCGAGGCCTATAACCGCATGGTGCCGACCAGCGATCGTCGCGAGGGCGTCAATGCCTTCAACGAGAAGCGCAAGCCCGACTTCAAGGGCAAATAGGAGGCGGCATGGCGGAGCACGTCCAGATTCGCGAAGTCGGCCCGCGCGACGGGCTGCAGCTCGTCAAGACGATGCTGACGGCCGAGCAGAAGCTCGAATGGTGCCGCCGGGCGGGCGAGGCCGGTATCGAGGAGGTCGAGGTGACCTCCTTCGTGCCGCCGTCCGTGATGCCGCAATTTGCCGACGCCGGCGAGGTGGCGCGCGGCGCGGTGGGGCTGGGCGGCTTCACCGCCGCGGCGTTGGTGCCGAATCTGAAGGGCGCGCAGCGCGCGATCGAAGCGGGTCTGCGCAAGGTCAATTATGTGCTGTCGGCGAGCGAGGCGCACAACCAGGCCAATGTACGGCGCTCGACGCAGGAATCGCTCGAAAACTTCAAGGATATTATCGATTTTCGCAATGACCTGGCCAAGAACTCGTCCGTCCGCGTGCAGATCGCCGGCGGCATCGCCACGTCATTCGGCTGCACCATCTCGGGCAAGGTCGACGAATCCCGGGTGCTGGAGATCGCAGACAAATATCTAGAGATGGGGGCGGATGAGCTGATCATCGCCGACACCGTCGGCTATGCCAATCCGGCCCAGATCCGGCGACTGATGTCGGCGGTGCTCAAGGTCGCCGGCTCGGTGCCGGTTGCGTGCCATTTTCACGATACGTTCGGGCTCGGACTTGCGAACGCCACGGCTGCGCTTGAGGCCGGCGTGCGCGCCTTCGACAGTGCGATCGGCGGCCTCGGCGGCTGCCCTTTCGCGCCGGGGGCAAGCGGCAATATCAACACCGAGGATACGGTCTACCTGGTCGAGAGCTTGGGCTTTTCGACGGGCATCGATATCGCCGCGCTGCTCGAACTGCGGCGCGTGATCGAGGCCTGGCTGCCGGGCGAGCGGTTTACCGGCGGCGTGGCCCGTGCCGGCCTGCCCAAAACGTTCCAGCCGGTGCCGGCGCACGACCAGCGCCGGCCACGACGAGCCGCGACATAAAAGGTTTTTGCGCGATTTACTGATCAAAAAAAACAGGGAGGATGACATGTTGAAGTGGAAGATCGGAGTGACTGCGTTGGCGCTCGTTGCGCTGTCGACCCTGCAGGCCGGCGCCGAGCCGGGCGTATCGAAGGATACGATCAAGATTGGCATGTTCGCGCCGATGACCGGTACGTCGGCGATCTTCGGGCGCTATACGATCGGTGCCCGCGCCTATTACAACATGATCAACGCGCAGGGCGGTGTGAACGGGCGCAAGATCGAGGTGGTTCTTGAGGATGACGCCTGCAATCCCGCAACTGCCGTTGCGGCCACCAAGCGTCTGGTGTCGCAGGAGGGCGTGTTCGCTATTCATGCCGGCGTGTGCACGGCCGCGGTCATGGCCGTGAAGAAGGAACTGCAGCGCGAGAACGTGCCGTTCATGAATCTCGGCGCGGCCGGCGCGTCGCTGGTCGACCCAATCGCGCCAAACCTGTTCTCGCCGCTGCCGAACACCTCGGTCGTCGCACAGACGCTCGTGAATTTCGCAATGTCGCGCCCCGACACCAAGCGTCTCGCGATCATCAGCCACCCCGACGATTGGGGCAAGTCGCAGTTCGACCCGGCTGTTCAACTCCTCAAGGAGAAGTACAAGATCGAGTTCGTCGAGAACGTGACGATGGAGCGCGGCGCAACCGACATCACGCCGCAAATTCTGAAGCTGCGCGCGGCCAAGCCGGATGTCGTGGTGTCGTTTCTCTATCCGACTGAGACTGCGATCTTCGTTCGGTCCGCCCATAAATACGGGCTCGATGCGCCGCTGCTCGGGTGCTTCGGTGCGCCTTATGAGGACACCGTACGCCGTGTCGACGATCCCGAGGCCACCAAGAATCTCTACATCTTCCATGCGCTTGGGGGTGCGGCCGATGGACCAGAAATGGCCAAATGGGTCGACATGATCAAGAAATACGGGACGCCCGACGGTACCATCGGCGACTACGACCTCGGTGGCATCGGCGGCGCCCAGGCCGTGGTGGAAGCGCTCAAGAAGGCAGGCCCCGAGCCGACACGCGAGAAATTCATCGAGGCGCTGAACTCAATCAAGAATTTCGATACGGGCGTTCTGTCGGCGCCGATCACCTTCTCGGCCGACGACCACGCCGGCGTCAAGTCCGGCTCGATGATGACTACGATCGACGGCAAGTTCGCTTCCGTCACGTCCTGGCCGAGCGCGAAGAAGTAGCCGATGCTTGGCCAGCTCGTTCTGAGCGGTATCTCCCAGGGCGCCATTTATGCGCTGGTTGCCCTGGGAATGACCGTTCTCTACCGCACCACCGCCGTGCTGAACTTCGGTTACGGTGATACCTTCATGCTGGGGGCGTTCGTCTTCTATGTGTTCCTGAAAATCGCCCAGGTCCCGTTCGCTATCGCCGCGCTGATGACCATCCTGGTCATGATCGGGGTTGGGCTCGCGATCGACCGGGTGTTGATCCGTCCCATCGCGGCGCGGCCGCATCTTTTGATCGCCATGATGACGATCGCGATTTCCTATCTGTTCCGCGGTGCGACCCGCATGATCTGGGGGCGTGACGTCCAGCCGATGCCGGCGCTGTTCGATTTTCCGCCGATCTTCATCGGTGACATGGTGCTGACCAGCCAGAATATCGTCATTATGATTGCGGCCGCGTTGCTCGTGATCGCGTTTTTCGCATTCTTCAACTACAGCTCGCTCGGCAAGCTGATGCAGGCCGCCTCGCATTCGCCGCGCGGTGCCGCGCTGATCGGGGTGAACGTGCCGCTGTTCAGCGCCTGCATGTGGGCGCTGTCGGTGGCGATTGCTGCGATCGCAGGTATTTTGGTTGCGCCGGTCACCTTGCTATACCCAGACATGGGAGCCGCGACCCTGCTCAAGGCCTTTGCGGCGATGACGCTGGGTGGCTTCGGTAATCTCGGCGGCGCTGTGCTCGGCGGCGTGTTGCTCGGGATCAGCGAGCAGCTGTGCGGCGGCTATATCTCGACTTCGTTCATGGACATCTTTCCCTATCTGGTAATCCTCGCGATCCTGCTGGTGTATCCGGCCGGCATTCTGGGACGGGCGGAGATCACGCGTGTCTGACCTCATGAAAGGCCGCCTTGGCCTCGTCGTGGCCGTGGCAGTGCTGGCGGCGCTGTTCGCGGCACCCAGGCTGGTCAACGGTTATGTCGTCTATATCCTGGCGCTGATGTGCATCAACGCGTTGATGGCGAGCGGATTCAACTTCGTGATCGGCTTCCTCGGCCAGCTCGTGTTCGCCAATACCGCGTTCTTCGGCATCGGCGCCTATGCCTGCGGCATTGTCATGGTTCACACCGGAGCGCCGTTCGTCGTCGCGTTTATTGTCGCCTGCCTTGTGGGTGCTGTCGCCGGCCTGATCGTCGGTCTGCCGGCGCTCCGTTTGACGGGATTCCAGCTCGCGATCGTTACGCTCGCCTTCAATGAGCTGATGCGCTGGATCTATCTGCATAGTGGCTCGATCGGTGGCGGCGCGAGCGGTCTGGAATTGCCGGATGCGTATTTCTTTGGCGTCGAGCTGTTCTCGGATCGTGCGAAGTACATCTTCATTCTAGCGGTGACCGCGGTGGCGATATGGATGGTGCGCAATATTGCCCGGTCCACAGCCGGGCGGGCCATCCTCTCGGTCGGTGCCAGTGAGCTGGCCGCGGCGTCACTGACCATTCCGCCGGTGCGCTACAAGATCACGGCGTTCGGCTTGAGCGGATTTTTCACCGCGATGTCAGGCGCGCTGTTCGCTCTCCTCCTCGGCCGGATAGCGCCGGAAAGCTTCAGCCTGAACCAGTTGCTGTTGGGATTTGCGATGGTGATGGTGGGTGGCATGGGCACGGTGGCGGGCCCGGTGCTGGGCGCAATCTTGCTCACGGTCGCGCCGGAGTTCCTGCGCAACATCGCGGGGGCAGAGGAGATCATGTACAGCTTCCTCCTGATCGGTCTCTTGCTGTTCATGCCGAGTGGTCTGTTTGGTGGATTGTGCGCGCTTGTGCCGGGCCTGCGCGAACGTCATCTGGGAGCCGCGCGATGACCCCGCGGCTCAAGCTCGAGAATGTTGGCGTGCAGTTCGCAGGCCTGCGTGCCGTGTCCGACGTCAGCTTCGAGGTCGCGCCGGGAGAAATTTGCGCCGTGATCGGCCCCAACGGGGCCGGCAAGTCGACGCTCTTCAACGCGATCGGCGGCTATGTGCGGTCAACCGGCCACGTTTGGCTCGACGATGCCCAGCTGAGCGGGAAGCCGATCCACGAGATCGCCGCATTCGGCGTGCGGCGTACATTTCAGAATGGTGGACTGTTTCCAGATCTCACCGTGATCGAGAACGTCGCGGTTGGCCTGCATCAGAGCCACAATATCTCGCTTCTGTCGGGAGCGTTTTCGTTGCCTTCGGCGCGGCGGATGGAGGCCGATGCGGTTCGGAAGGCGCGTGAGTTGCTCGATCTCATGGGTATCCTGAGCATCGAGCGGGTACTGGTGCGCGATCTGTCGTCGGGCCAGCGCCGCATCATCGAGATCGCGCGCGCCCTCGCTGTGCCCGCGAAGCTGCTGATGCTCGACGAGCCTGCTGTCGGTCTGACGACGCTCGAGATCGAGCACCTCGACCAGATCCTCAAGCGGCTGGCGCGCGAAGGCATTTCGGTTCTGTTGGTCGAACATGTGCTCGATCTCGTGATGTCGGTGTCCGACAAGGTCGTGGTTCTGAGCTCGGGCGAGCGACTGGCGGTGGGGACACCGGCAGAGGTGCGGCAGGACCAAGCGGTACTTGAGGCCTATTTGGGATACAGCGAACTGTGTTGACTGTAGAGAACGTTTCGGCTGGTTATGGCAGCAACGAGGTCCTGCGCGGAGTCTCGCTGCGCGTTGATGACGGCGAGACTGTCGCCCTTCTCGGCGCCAATGGCAGCGGGAAGACGACCCTGATCAATGCGATCTCGGGCTTCCTCCCGGCGCGCGGACAGATCAAGCTGGACGAGGCGAACCTTGCCGGTCGCGCGCCGCATGCGACCTTCGCGCGCGGGGTCGTCCAGGTTTCGCAATCGCGCGATCTGTTCGGTCGATTGACGGTGCACGAGAACCTCCAGCTCGGCGGCATGCGCAAGCGCGAGGGCATCGACGCCGATGCGGTTAGAAAGCGCTATGCTTGGATCCTCGAGTTGTTTCCGCGTCTGGCTGAACGTCGAAATCAGCACGTTGCCACGCTCTCCGGCGGCGAGCAGCAGATGGTCGCAATCGGCCGTGCGCTGATGAGCTTTCCGCGCATCCTGTTGCTCGACGAGCCCTCGGGCGGACTTGCGCCGCAATTCGTCCAGGAGATTGGTCGAATCCTGCAGGCGTTGAAGCAGGAACGGTCGACGGTCCTGCTAGTGGAGCAGAACATCGGCTTGGCGGCGCTGACCTGCAACCGCTTCTATATTCTTCGCGCCGGTCGGATTGTGCACGAGGATGAGGGCAGCAAGCTCAAGGCCAACGCCGCCAATCTCGGTCGCCGCTATTACCTCTGACACAGCTTGCGGCGCGCATTCGATATCAAAGAGGACGACCAATGAAGACGCAAAAACTCGGGGCCATCGAGATCAGCAAGATCGTTGAGCTTCCGGGGCTCGCGATGCCGGCCACCTCGCTGATGCCGAATGTCACGCCGGAGCTGCTGGCGGAGGGGCGCAGCTGGCTCGGCCCGCAATTCATCGATCGCGATGCTGAGGTCGTGTTCCTCAGCTTCCACAGCTATCTGGTGAAGACGCCGCGCCACAACATCCTGGTCGATACTTGCTGTGGAAACCACAAGTCTCGGGAGTCGATGCCGGCCTGGCACATGTTGAACACGCCGTTTCTCGGCGATCTGGCCGCTCTGTCGATGCGCCCAGAGGATATCGACGTGGTGCTGTGCACGCATCTTCATGCCGACCATGTCGGCTGGAACACGAAGCTGCTCGATGGTCGTTGGGTGCCGACGTTTCCGAACGCCCGCTACATCATGGGCCAGCACGAATACGATCATTGGCATCGGCTGCATGCGGCGAATCCGCCGGTACCGATCACTCGCGGCTCGTTTGCCGACAGCGTGCTGCCGGTCGTGGAGAGTGGGCAGGCCGTAATGGTGCCGTCCGATTTCCGCATCGAGGCCGAGCTCGGCGAGGGGGTGTGGCTTGAGTCTTCGCCCGGGCACTCGCCGGGTCATGTTAGCGTTCACGTCATGGGCGGCGGCCATCATTGCCTGCTCACGGGTGATGCGATCCATCACCCGCTGCAGATGACCCATCCGGATCTGTCGATAGCCGCGGATTTCGATCGGGCACAGGCAGTCGACACCCGTCGCGACATCTTGCGGCGCTACGCGGAGACCCCGACGTTGGTGCTAACGGCTCATTTCCCCGACCCGACGGCCTGCCACATTGTCAAACATCGGGACGCATTCCGTATGGAGTTCGCAAATCTCTGACTAGGATGGTAAGGCATGAGTTCAGTCGATCACGAGAACAGGGCGATGTCCGGCGCAGAGATCACGGTCGCTCTGGGCGAGGACTATCCTGAACTGCGCCACGCGGTCAGACACATTTGTGGCAAGTTTCCGGGTGAGTATTGGCGGACTCTTGACAGCCGTAGCGGCTATCCCACGGAATTCGTCGCCGCCCTGACCGAGGCAAAATTTCTCGGCGCGCTAATTCCCCGAGTCTTATGGAGGTTCCGGTCTGCCGCTGCGGGCGGCGGCGGTGATCCTGGAGGAAATTAACGCTAGCGGATGCACAGCGAGCGCAGCACATGCGCAGATGTACATCATGGGAACGCTGCTGCGGCACGGCAGCGTCGAGCAGAAAGAGCGCTATCTGCCAGATATCGCATCTGGAAAGCTGCGGCTACAGGCCTTCGGTGTCACCGAACCGACCAGCGGCTCGGATACGACGCAACTCTGCACGCGAGCGGAGCGGAACGGCGATCATTACATCGTCAACGGTCAGAAGGTTTGGACCTCTCGAGCGCTCCATTCCGATCTTATGTTGTTACTGGCGCGCACCACGCCGCGTGATCAGGTCAAGAGCCGTACTGACGGAATATCGGTGTTCCTCGTCGACTTGCGCCAGGCAAAGGGCAATGGGCTCGACATCCGGCCTATCAAAGCGTTCATCAACCACAATACAACGGAAGTCTTCATCGAGAATCTGAAGGTACCTGCCGCCAACCTGATCGGCGAGGAAGGGAGGGGCTTTGGCTACATACTCGACGGCATGAATGCGGAACGCATCTTGGTGGCCTCGGAATGCATCGGCGACGGGCGCTGGCTGCTTAAGAAGGCCGTCGCCTACGCCAACGAGCGCGTGGTGTTCGGTCGCCAGATCGGACAAAACCAGGGCGTGCAATTTCCGCTGGCGCGCGCCTTCGCGGAGCTGGAAGCCGCCGACATGATGGCACGGCGCGCCGCATCGCTGTTCCAGGCGGGGCAGCCATGTGGAGCGGACGCCAATATGGCCAAGCTGTTGGCCTCGGAGGCAACCTGGAAGGCTGCTGAAGCAGCCCTTCAAACCCATGGAGGTTTTGGCTTCGCCCGGGAGTACGACATCGAGCGCAAATGGCGCGAGTCGCGTCTCTACCAGATCGCTCCTATTTCGACGAACATGGTGCTTGCGTTCATCGCCCAGAAAGTTCTCGGTCTGCCTCGGTCATACTGAATTTTAAGCAGATCGTGCGGAGGGGCGAGGCATGCGCCGGTGCGGACATGCGAAGAAGTTTAGTAATGCTTGCGCAGAAATTTTCCTGTGGTGCGCTCCGGAGTGGCCGCGCGCGAGTCCTTGGCCAGCTTCGATTCAGAATCGAAAGGCTCTTTGAGGGCGAGCTGGCCAGTAGCTCTGGGCAAAACGCCCTTTACCGTGATCTCTGCCGATACCTCTTTGATCGTTTTGCGCCGTTCCATGGCGGTTCTGCGGATCAGCCCAAAGGCAGCCGGCTCGGCGAGGGCGTGAGAGTGCATGACTTGAAGAACTGCGGCCAGCACGACCTGTCTTAGGCGCAGGCGGTGTTCCAGTTTGGAGACTTGCTGCTTCAATTCCGAGGTGCGCTCGTTTCGGCGGCCCCAGAGCATAGCGACCGCCGGACAAACTGCGCTGCTTCGCGATGAAAAGCGTCATCCCAAAAACAGCATCCAATCTGTTGTCGACCGGACGAAGGGGGCCGACTGCCTAAGTAGGGCGGCAAGGTTTTGGTTGTCAGCAGGAGCGGCAGTGGCGAGCTACCACAACAACGAGCGGTTACGTCGACAGACCTTGACTAACACTCTCTGCGCCACTTAGGTGCCTCGAGCGGGAGGTGAACATCCTTTTGCAAGCGAAAATGGCTCTGAGCGTTGTTTGCTCACGCGCATCTCTCCCGAGCCAACCCCGCGCACGCGTACAGGTCGAGCCGAATTGACTGGCCGTCGGAATGTGCGGCCCGGCGGCATGAGAAGACATCTCCTGCGTAAACGCGGCGAAAACGCTTCAATTTGTGGAAATGAACCCTCAGCCTGTTGATCCATGAGAGCACGCAAGATCGATTTAAATCTTCTGGTGATGCTCGAGACGCTCGTCGCCGAACGGAGCGCATCGAAGGCCGCCCAGAGGATGGGGCTTACACAGTCTGCGGTCAGTCACTCGCTGCGACGGCTCCGCGATATCTTCAACGAACCGCTTTTTGTTCGTTTACCCAGTGGAATGGAGCCGACCCGGAGAGCGCTGGAGATCGCCAGCGCGACACGTCTTGCACTCGAGCAAATCGAGCAAACTATTCACGATTCGGCGGTCTTCGAACCCGCCACCGCGCAGCGCTCTTTCACGCTTCGGCTTTCCGAATATGTGTCGAGCGCGTTGTTGCGACGGCTGTGCCCGGTACTCAGGATTGTAGCCCCAGGTGTTCGCATTGATGCAATGCACTTCACGGGTGATCCGCGCGAAGACGAAATCATCGGTGACGAGATTCACGTGCGCCTTGCCGACTCCGGGAGTGTGGTCGGCCGTCGGGAGAGGCTGCGCGTCGTCGATGAGAAATTCGGGGTATTGATGCGAAACACGCACGCGGCGCGCCCTGACTGGCGATGCGATGTCCGGCCGCGAAGCTGCCGATTGGGGTACGCGACGCGGTCGTTCCCGCTCGCCGAGCTCGACGAGAAGACGCTCGATTTCGCCGAGCGCGCCGCCAAGGTGCCGGTCGAGCTGCAGCAGCTCAACAAGCGCAGTGTTCACCGCGCGATGGAGATCATGGGCGCCCGCGCTGCCATTCGAGCCGGCACCGAGATCCAGGCGCTGGCCTTCACCACTGAGGCGAGCAGGGCCTACATGGGCAGTTTTCGCCGCGACGGCAGCAGCGTGAAAGATCTCCTCGACCAGCGCGATACGACCTTCGGCGATTATCGAACGAAGAAGGAGTAGAGCGAGGGCTGTCACCAGGCGGCAGTTCGTAGGATGGGTAGAGCGGAGCGAAACCCGTTATCGCTCCTCCACAAGAGGACAAAGGATTCGCTGCTCTGTACCAATCCCTACAAGCTCCACGTGTGGTCGTAGAAGGCCGAGGCGGCACTTCCGCTGTCTTGTGGCAAGGCGCTGCACGACACGATTGAGCGCGCCATCTTATCTCATTCGATGGTCGCAGCGTCGAATTAATTAGCTGCTTGACTAACAACATCGACCGTCCTCATATCGAAAAAAATCAGGCGCGACGCGCCATTGGGACGGAAATGCTCGATTTCACGCAGCAATTGATTAGCGGCGTAGCGTTGGGGTGCGTCTATGGGCTGATCGCCCTTGGGTTCGTCCTGATCTACAAGGCGACCGAAGTGGTGAATTTTGCGCAGGGCGAAATCATGATGCTCGGTGCCTTCATGTCGGTCACCTTCATCACGACGCTTGGGCTGAATTACTGGTTGTCGTTCCTGCTGTGCGTGATCGCGATGGCGATCCTCGGCGCGATCATGGAACGGCTCGTGCTTCGTCCCATCCTCGGTTATCCGCAATTCTCGATCGTGATGGCGACGATCGGTCTTGGGCTCGTGATCCGGGCGCTGGTCGGCATCATCTGGGGCACGGACGATCTGCGGATCGAGACCCCCTTCACCGACGGCGTCTTGACGATCGGCAAGCTCGTCATCGCCTGGGACGCGCTTTCCATCATCGTTGCGACGGTGCTGCTCTGCACCGCGCTCTACGCCTTCTTCCGCTACACCCGGGTCGGCATCGCGATGCAGGCGACGTCGCAGAACATGCTCGCGGCGTATTACATGGGCATCCCGGTCAAGCGGATGTTCTCGCTGATCTGGAGCCTCTCCGCCATGGTCGCGTGCGCCGCCGGGATCTTGCTGGCACCGATCACGCTGGTCCACGCCAATCTCGGCCTTCTCGGCATCAAGGCATTTCCGGCGGCCGTGCTCGGCGGCTTCGGCTCGATTCCCGGGGCGGTCGCCGGCGGCATCACCATCGGCATCGTCGAATCGCTGTCCGGCTTCTACCTGCCTGAGGGATTCAAGGACGTCGCGGCCTATGTCGTCCTGCTAGCGGTGCTGCTGTGGAAGCCGCAGGGCCTGTTCGGCCTCAACGCCGTCAAGAAGGTGTAAGGCATGGCGCACCATGTCCGCACCGGTTACGGCGACAGCGATCCGCTGTTCCCGTCGAAGGCCGCAGTGTTCTGGTACGCTGTTCTGCTCGCAGGGCTGATTGCCGCGCCCTACGTGATCGAGTCTTATTATCTCAGCCAACTCGTGTTCATCATGATCTACGCCATAGTCGGCGTGGCGCTGAATATCCTGTCCGGGCAGGCTGGGCAGGTCTCGATCGGTCACGCCGCCTTTCTCGCCATCGGCGCCTATTTCACCGCGGTGGCGCAGAAGCACGGGGTTCCGCTGGTGCTCTATCTCCCGCTCGCCGGTGTCTTCACAGGGATCGCGGGCTACCTCGTCGGGCTGCCGGCGCTTCGCCTGCACGGGATCTATCTCGCCATTGCCACACTCGCCTTTGCCTTCATCGTCGAGGAGATCATCGCGCGATGGGAGAGCGTCACCCATGGCAACGAAGGATTGATGCTGCCGCCGCCGATCGTGTTCGGGCTGAAGCTTGGCACGGAAGGCTTCTATTACCTCTGTCTGCTCGTCACCGTGCTGGTGATCCTCGCCGCCATCAACATCATTCGGTCCTCGACCGGACGCTCCTTCATGGCGATCCGAGATTCCGAGACCGCCGCGCGCAGCATGGGTATCGACACCGCGCGCTACAAGACCACGGCGTTCGCGCTGTCGGCCGGCATCACGGGAATCGCGGGTGCGCTCTATGCGCACAAGATGTCGTTCATCTCGCCGGAGATGTTCAGCCTGGCTGTCTCGATCGATTTCGTCATGATCATCATCATCGGCGGGCTGGTAAGCCTCCGGGGCGCGGTGTTCGGCGCGATCTTCATGATCATGGCCGATCCGTTGCTGATCATCCTCAAGGACAAGGTGCCGGTGTGGACCGACGCCATGATGCACGGTCTGTTCCTGTCCGAGACTGTGACCCAGGCCGTTCAGGCCGGCGTCCTTCGCGTCGTAAACGCTCCCGGCCTGAAGTCGCTGATCTTCGGCATCATCATCATTGTCTTCATCATCTACGAGCCGATGGGCCTCGACGGTCGCTGGCAGCGCGTGAAGGCCTATTTCAAGCAGTTTCCGCTGACGCGCCAACGCAGCGCGCGCCCACCCCGCATGTTCCTGAAGTCCGAGCGCCGATGACCTTCTTCGACGTCAAGAACCTGACTGTGAAGTTCGGCGGTCTCACGGCCGTGGACAACGTCTCGTTCGAGATCAACGAGGGCGAGGTCTTCACTATCATCGGGCCGAACGGAGCGGGCAAGACCACGCTGTTCAACCTCATCAGCCGGCTCTACACGCCGAGCGCGGGCCAGATCATCTTCCGCGACGAGGACGTCACGCGACTTTCGGCGCAGCAGATCGCCGGGCGCGGCATCGCCCGCACGTTCCAGAACATCGAGCTGTTCGAGAGCGCCTCCACCTTGCAAAACCTTCTGGTCGGCCGACACCGGCACTCGACCACGCGGGCCTGGCAGGACATTCTCCGCACGAAGAAGGTTCGCGCGGAGGAAGTCGCGCACCGTCGCGCGGCCGAGGAGGTCATGGACGTGTTGCGGCTGCAAAGATACCGCGACATCACGATCGGCGCGCTTCCCTATGGCGTCCGCAAGGTGATCGAGGTTGCCCGCGCGCTGTGTGTCGGTCCGACGCTGCTGCTGCTCGACGAGCCCTCGTCCGGCCTCAACGTCGAGGAAACCAATGCCATGGCGGAGTGGATCCTGGAGATCAACCGTCGTCTCCGCGTCACCGTGCTGATGGTCGAACATGACATGTCGCTGGTCAGCCGCGTCTCCAACCGCGTGCTCGCGCTGAACTACGGGAAGATGATGGCGCTCGGCACGGCGGCGGAGGTCCAGGGCCACCCGGATGTCATTGCAGCCTATCTCGGGACATGACGATGGACGCGCAGCCAATCCTTCGTCTCGCGAATGTCGAGAGCACCTACGGGCCGATTACCGCGATCCGCGGCATCAGCCTCGACCTGATGCAGGGGCAGATCGTCACCGTGCTCGGTGCCAACGGCGCCGGCAAGACCAGCATTCTCAAGACCATCTCCGGCGTGCTCGATCCCATAAAGGGAACGGTCGAGTTCGAGGGGCGCAAGATCCGCTCGATGGAGCCGGACAAGGTCGTCCGGCTCGGCATCAGCCACGTGCCGGAGGGACGCGAGGTGTTTCCATTCCTCTCCGTCCGCGACAATCTGCGGATGGGCGCCTACATCCGCAAGGACAGCAAGACCATCGCCAGTGATCTGGAGAAGGTGTTCGACTATTTCCCGGTGCTGCGCGAACGGCAAAACCAGATCGCGGGCCAGCTCTCCGGCGGTCAGCAGCAGATGCTGGCAATCAGCCGGGCCCTGATGAGTCGCCCGAAAGTGCTGCTGCTGGACGAGCCGTCGCTCGGGCTCTCGCCGTTGCTGGTGAAGGAGATCTTCACGATCATCCGCCGGCTCAATGCGGAGGAGGGAGTCTCGATCCTGCTAGTCGAGCAGAACGCCAAAATGGCACTGGAGACGGCGCATTACGGCTACGTGCTCGAGGTCGGCCGCGTGGTGATGCACGACACTTGCGCCAATCTGCTCCAGTCCGACCAGGTCCGCGAATTCTATCTGGGTATGCACAGTGAAGGTGGTCATGGCGGGCGCTGAAAACGAGGCACTCTCGGCACGTCTTGCCGCGGCCCTCGCGGCGCACGGCGCGGCGACCGTCATGCGCTCGAAGCGTTACGGGCTCTGGCAGCCGCTCAGCGGCACGGAGACCGCGACGCGTATCGCCGCGATCGCGCGCGGCCTGCGCGCCGTTGGTATGCGGGACAGCGACGTCGCGGCCATCTGCGGCGACACCTGCGCGGATTGGGTGCTCGCCGATCTCGGCATCATGGCCGCTGGCGGCATTTCGGCGGGTCTCGACGCCGACGCCAATGGTGAAGAGTTGGCGCGGGTCGTCAATCTGTTTGAGGTCACCATTCTGTTCGTCGCCGGCGACGCGCATCTGCACCGAGCGCTCGGCATCCGGGATCGTTGCCCGGGATTGCGGCTGATCGTCGTCATGCACGAGCAATGGGACGACGGCGCGCGCGTCGGCCACGTGATGACTCTGGCGGAGCTGCAGGCCCGCGGCGCGAGCGCCGAGCTGCTTGCTGGGCCTGCCGCGGCCTCGATCGCGGCTATCGTGATGACCTCGGGCGTTACGGCGTCGGCACGCGGTGCCTTGCTCACGCAGGCGGCGCTCGGCCGGCAGGCTGCGCGTGCCGCCAGTGAGCTGCGGTTGAGCGCAAGCGACGAGCGCCTGTCGTTGACGCCGCTGCATCATGTGATGGAACGCGTGGTCGGCGTTTACGCCTCGCTGCTCGCGGGCTGTATCATCAATTTCCCCGAGAGCCGCGAGACCGTGCTCGCCGATCTCAGGGAATTGCAGCCGACCGTCGTGCAGGCGGCCCCACGCCTGTGGGCGAAGCTGAAATCCGGTGTCGAACTCGCTGCGGCGGAGGCGACGAAGTTTCAGCGCCGCATGGTCGCGCTGGCCGTGAAGCCCGGAAGCGACGGGCCGAGCCCCATTCTCGATGCCTTGGTCCTGACGCCGTTCCGCACTCGCCTCGGTCTGTCGCGGGCACGACTGTGCCTCACGACCGGGGCGCCGGCGCGCGCCGATGTTGGGGCTTGGTTCGCGGCGATCCGGCGGCCGCTTACCGATGCCTATGGCCAGGCCGAGTCCGGCGGGGCCGTGACGTTGGCTCCGCATCGTGGCACGCCCAGAACGCTCGATGGCGTGACGCTGGAGACGCTGGTATCAGGCGAAATCCGGCTAAGGTCCGATACGCTGTTTGTTGGTTACGCGGGCGAGACTGAGAACGCGGTTCGCGACGGCTGGTGGCATAGCGGCGATGTCGTCCATGCCGGCCAGCCGCATCCCGCGGGACGTGTCGCGGATCAGCTCGACAGCGGTGCCGCATCGCTCAGAAGCGAAGCCGATCTCGTGACATCGCCCTACGTCGCCGATGCCTTCCTGCATCGCGATGACAAGGGAAGGGTGATCGCTGCGGTGTTGATGGACGCTGATTCCGTCATCAAGTTCGCGCAAGACAGCAGCATTCCATTCACGCACTTCCTCAGCCTTTGCCGTTCCGACGACATCCGCGCACTGATCGGCCGCGTGATCGCGCAGACCAATGCGCGGGCGCCCGTAAAAATCGACGATTTCACCTTGATCGAGCGTTCGCTCGGTCCTGGCGACCCCGAGATGAGCGCCATGCTCGTGCTGCGTAGACGATTGCTGCGTCCTAGAGAACATTCCGTAACAGCAAGCGCCATTTCACAGAGTGCATAACCGAAAGCCCTGGAGGTATACCATGACTTCACGTTTCCTTTTGTCAGCCGCGATCGTCGCGCTCACGGGTTTGCCGGCGCAGCCCGCGCTCGCACAGTTCAAGACGCAGGGCGTTACCGACACGGAGATCGTGATCGGCACGCATATGGACCTCTCCGGGCCGATCAAGTCATGGGGCGTTCCTGCTTCCTCGGGCATGAAGCTCGCAGTCGAGCAGATCAACGCCGCCGGCGGCATCAACGGCCGCAAGATCAAGCTCATTCTAGAGGACGACAGCTACGATCCGAAGAAGGCCGTGCTGCAGACGCAGAAGCTCATCGAGCTCGACAAGGCGTTCTCGATCGTGTCCGCGATGGGCTCGGCCACGACGCTGGCGCCAATGCCGCTGGTGCAGGGCGCCGGCCTGACGCATCTGTTCCCGATCACGGCCGCCGAATTCACCTTCAAGATGGATCCGGCCAAGCCCGAGGACAGGCTGAAGTTCAACATGTTTAGCCCCTACTACGACACGATGCGCCTAGGCATCAAATACGTGATGGAGAAGAACGGCATCAAGAAGCCCTGCATCGTCTATCAGGACGACGAGATGGGGAAGAATTTTACCGATGCCTATTCCGATCAGCTGAAGGATTTGAAGGTGCCCGAGGCCACCCGGGTGTCGTTCAAGCGCGGTGCAACCGACTTCAACTCGCAGGTTGCGCGCATGAAGGCGGACGGCTGCGATCTCGTTGCGCTCGGCTCCGTGGTCCGCGAGTCCGTCGGCATTGTCACCGCCGCCAAGAAGCTCGGCTGGACGCCGCTTTACGTGGTGTCGTCACCGAGCTACGTGCCTGACCTGCACGATCTCGGCAAGGACGCCACCGAAGGCATTTTCGGCGTCGGCCAGACCGAGATTTTCTATCCAGATACGGCGACGGGCAAGGTGAAGGAATTCATCGAAGCCTATCGCAAGATGTTCGGCATCGATCCCAATCTGCAATCAACCTCGGGCTATGACGGCGCCATGGCGTTCGCGTTCTATGCCGGCCTCGCCGGCAAGAACCTGACGACGGATTCTCTCATCGCTGCGATGGAATCCGGCAAGGTCTTCGAAGACATCTTCGGTGGCGCGCCGGTGTCCTTCTCCAAGGACAATCATCTCGGCGTGTCCGCCGCGACCATTGGCCAGATCAAGAACGGCCGCTGGGTGACGATCGCAAAGAACCAGTCGTACAAGAGCGAGAAGTAGACGGTTGAGAATGACGGCGATGCCTAAGCTGCAGGCATCGCCGTCGAGCTTAGTGCTCGTAGGATGGGTAGAGCACTTGCGAGCCATCATACTTCCGGCGAGGGGAAGCCGATGGAGGCCGAAACCGCCAAAGCCCAGACCGTCCCGCCGAGTAGGTGCGCTGCCAGGCCTATCACTCCTAGTCGCCGGGCCACTTCATACCCTGTCATCTTCGCAGTAAGCGGCCGAACTGAAACGCTGCGTATTGCCGCCTGGGATCGAGTGATCATGCCGCCCAGAGCCGACGAGGTTGAAGGTAGGCCCCGGCGTCGCGGCCGGGGCCTCCGGATCGTACCGCACGATCGAGGGCCGCGGGCCTAACTCGGGCCGACCGGTGCAGGACTGGCGGATCGTCATTCAGCGGGGCTGGTTGCTCAGGCTTGGGCTGCACGGGCCCACATCAGCGCCAGCGGCCCCGGCGAAATGCCGGCCGCAAGCACGATCCAGCAGCCACCTGCCGTGTTGGGGCCGGCCGGCAACCTAGTGGCCGAGCAGGCCGTGGGGTGCTGCGCGCCAAGCCAAAATCGCTGGAACAACACCATGAAGCGGAAGACCTGAGCTGGTCGAGGCCGTCTCGCAACTATTGTGCCCGCCGATCAAGCCGAGCTTCATTTCAGCCTTCGTCCACAGCCGCGCGGAACAGGTGGACAAGCCGGAGCCTCTGCATTTCGGAATCCCTGACCCGTGCTAACCGCCAGGAACGAGCCGGCGATCCGAAGGATTCGTCCCGGCAGGAGCAAGCTCGATGCTGATGACGAAGGAAAGACGGCCTGCGATTAGAACGGTGCGCGGATGGGCGCTCAGCGTGTTGCAGAAGGCGGGCGCCATCCACGAATGCGAGGAGCATGGCTGGGCAAAGGACCGGGCCGACCCTCACGCCCGCGAGCGTGCGCTCGATACCGCAAGGAACGATCCCCCTCCCGGGGTCCCGCCCGATGATGCCGTCGCAGAAGTCCGTAACGTCCTCGAGTCGATGGGCGACACCTGTCCGGAGTGTCCGCCGACTCCCGACTAGCGTTGCCGGCCATTCCTCAAGCTCGATCCGATCGTGGCCCCGCCGGTGCCCGGTGGGCTCGCGGGAGCGGCTACGCCGTCGGAGGCGCCCGCCGCCGGGTCGCGTCGACGGGCATCGGCGGCAGCAACAAAATTCCAATAATACGGACCTCAAGGATTCGTTTTTACAGGAAGAAAACTTTTCAAGGATTCGATTTTCCAAGGATTCGATTTCCAAGGATTCCGAATTCCCAAGGACTCGATTTCAAAGGACGCACCCAGCGAGATAAAGCGCGAGATGGCTGCATGTCGGATACGCGGTCAGCCTGTCTAGGTCTCTTTCTGCTGTCGGTGCGCCCTGAGAAGCTGGGGTCGGCTCAGAAATTCGGCGCTGCGGGCCAACGTCAGGTAGCTGTTGGCAAGAGTGAGAAACTGATGGCGAGAAAATCGGTCCGCGGCTTGCGCCGCGGCCTCCTCATATTCCACCGACAGGCGCAGGTAGTACGACGCAGTCTTCATGCAGCGGAAACGCCACGAATGGGAGCGGGTTCCTAAAACTAGGTTGGGTCTCGCTGGGCTTCTTCCGCCCGAGGGTGATGCGCCACACCTGCTCGGAAGATCTAATCATATCGGTCGAAGATGCCGCGCCTCTGAGCCGCGCTATCTGCGAGTTTGTCCCATTCGGCTGCGAGACGGAGCCAACCCTTTCTGTCACCGTCCTTATCCGCCTGTGCAGCCAGCCGTCGGCATTGCTCAGCCCTGCTCTTAAACCGATCCGCTTCCGACACACCTTTTCCCCTCTCGAGTGCTAATCGCGCGAGAGGTGCACCGTTCCGGAAACGAGTCTGCGCTCCTCAAAGTGAATTCCGGTTCTTTTAATCCGATTTGTCCACGATGGGGCTGAGCTCTCTAATGGCGCAAAACCGTGAGCCATCCTTGCGCAGGCGCCAGCCCTCCTCGCCGCCGCCCTTGCCCTTCGCCAGCGCGTCCTCAATTTCACGAGATGGGCTTCCTAGTCCTGATCGGCAAACACCTGGGAAAGCGAATGCCCGAGCATCTCGGCTGGCTTCGATCCGAGGATCTTGGAAGGTCCGGTATTCCAGCCCGTCAGCCGCCCCTGTAGATTCGTGGTGATAATGGCAGTATCGGTCGCCCCATCGACGATCTGCCTCGACTGCCACGCGTCAATCTGCGGCTCCGATTTTTCACTCTTTGTGTCATGAGCCTCCAGGGCGGGCGGTCGAGCGGAAACTCTGCCAATCGCAATTGCCGGCTTGCGGTGAGACCACTAGGGGCGTAGCGCCCCTTCGCCTTCCAGCGGCATCTGGAACGTGAACCTGGTCTCCGCTTGGGACGAAGCGACCCCGATCGAGCCACCGTGGGCCTTTGCTATTTCGGCCGCGATGTAGAGCCCCAACCCAAGTCCTTGCGAAGGCCCATGCGCCTCTCCCCGGTAGAACGGCTGAAACAGGCGCTTGCGAGCCCCTTCCGGAATGGCTGCACCTGCGTTGGCCACGGAAAGCTCGAACATCTCTGCTGAGGCGCTCGCCTCAACCAGCACCGGCTGGTCCGGTGCGCCGTGGCTGATCGCGTTGCCGAGCAGGTTTGAGAACAACTGAGCGATGCGGGCCGGATCGCAGAAGACCGGCCTCTCGACCTCGAATTTGGTGTCGATGCGGCGCTCCGGATGGGCCGCGACCAACTCGGCCACAACCTGATCCAGCACGGGTTCGACGGCGGTGATGGCCTTAGAGAGCGAGATGCCTCCTCCGAGGCGGCCGCGCGCCAGATCCATGACGCTTTCGATCATCTTGGCCATGCGGCCCACGCTGCTCTGCATCATGGCCTCGAGCCGAAGCGCGTCCTCCGGCGTCTTGGCCTTGAGCATCAGCCGTGCGCCGGCCGCGATCGATGCGAGTGGATTGCGCAGGTCATGGCCGAGGACGGCGATGAACTGCTCGCGCAGTTCGGCGTTTTCGCGCTCCTGTCGCAGGCGCTCCTCCAGAGCGGTCTTGAGCTCGTCGCTTTCCTTGCGGGCGTCGATCAGCCCTCGCTCGTAGCGGCGCCGGTCTGTCGCCCGCATGATCGTCAGGCGCGTGAACAGGAGTGCATCAGCATCGGTCCGACGCTCACGCGCGTTGGCGATCGCCGGCAGCCGCGTTCCGGTTTTGGTCAGGAGATCGAGCGCGAACTCGTCGAAGAAGCCCTGCATGCGCAGCAGCGGCGCGACATGGGTCTCCAGGAATATGCGCCCCGCCATGTTGAGCAGGTCGCTAAGCCGCATCCCGGGAAGGTCATCGGGCTGGTACCCCATCCAGCCCGCAAGGGTCCGATTGGCCCGATCGATACGGCCGTCCGGACGAACCGAGAGGTACCCGCAAGGCGCGTTCTCGTAGAGGTCTTCGAAATCGCTGTCGGCAGGATGATTGTTGTTCACTCAGACGAAATCTCGAATTGCGGCGACGACTTCTTCGGGCGCGCTCAGGTTGGGACAATGGCCGGTCGCCTTCAGCACGACCATTTTGCTGTTCGGAATGTTGCGCTGGACGTACGCACCCACCTGTTGTCCGGCGATGATGTCTTCGCTGCACTGGAGGATCAGCGTGCGAGCTTTGACCCTGGCCAAGTCGGCGCGGTTGTCGGAGAGGAAGGTGACCCGCGCGAATTCCTTGGCGATTTCGGGGTCGGTCCGGCAGAAGCTGTTCGTCAGCTCCTCACCGAGTTCGGGACGATCTGGATTGCCCATGATGGCAGGAGCCATTTGCGCGGACCATCCCATGTGGTTCTCTTCCAAAAACGAAAGAAGCTCCTCGATCTGCTGGGCGCTGAAGCCACCGACGTAGTCGCCATCGTCGATGTAGCGGGCCGAAGGCCCCGCAAGGATGAGGCTTTCGAACAACGTGGGATCCTTGATCGCGGCCAAGACCCCGATCATCGCGCTGACGGAGTGTCCTACGAATACGGCGTCCTTTAGGCGCAGCGCACGGCCGATCTCGACCACGTCGTCGGCATAGCCGGACAGCGTCGAATACTTCCCACGGTCGTACGCGCTGAGATCCGAACGGCCGGCTCCGACGTGGTCAAACAGCACCGTAGCGAAATCCGCCTCGAATGCCGGCGCCACGAAACGCCACATGTTCTGATCGCACCCGAACCCATGGGCGAACATCATGGCACGCTCGCCGCCGCCCCGGACCTGCACGTTGTTGCGGAATTCAACGGACACCTCGACCACCTTTGCGCGTGAAGCACGGCTTGTTGTTTGCAAAACAGCTTACGTCCAAACAGGCGCCGGCGCATTCGTTTTTCTAGGACGGGAACGAACCCGAACGAGTGAGGAGGTCCGATATCGCCTCCACCAATTGCGCGGGCGCAAAGGGCTTGGCCAAGAGGATGCTTTGCGGCACGCCATTGGTGACCCAGCGATGCGCGCTGTCGCCGGAGACGTAGAGGATCACGCAGCCTGGATCGTTCTGCCGGGCGAGACGGGCGAGCTCCCATCCGTCCATCCTGGCGCGGCCCAGATTGATGTCAGTCACGAGGGCCCGCGGCAAAGGGGGCATGCTGAGCAGATTGGTTGCCTCCTCGCCAGAAGCGGCGCTTACGACGCCGTAACCCGCCTCGACCAAGGTCTCTTCCAGCATCTCACGAAGGAGATCTTCGTCCTCGACCAGAAGGATTGTTGCTCTTTTTGCGGGGTCTTGGGAGTTGCTCAGGTGCATCTCGCATCTCTCTTGAAAAGGGCACCCGCAGGCCACGAGCAAACTGCCACCGCTCTAACGTAGCAAAGGGCGAAGTGTTCACTTTTACAGCCGGCGCGCTGAGCAACGAGTCCTTGCGGGAGAAATGCCGGTGTAGGCTCGAGAGCGACAGCGTGTGGCTAGGCCGACTTCCGCCGCGCCCCCGTTGCCGGCTTCTTCGCCGTCTCCTTCGCCGGCTTCTTGCCGGAGATCGGCATCAGCATCTCCTTCTGCCCGGCAGCCGCCTTCTTGGCTTTTTTGGCCGGAGTTTTCGAAACCTTGCTCTCTGCAGCTGCGCCGCCGACGCTCTTGCGCAACGCGTCCATCAGGTCGACAACATTCTCGCCTTTCGGCCGATCCTTCGGCACGATCGGCTTGCCGGCCCGCTTCTGGTTGATGAGCTCGATCAGCGCGCTTTCATAATGGTCCTCGAACTTCTCCGGCTCGAAGCTGCCCGCTTTCTGGTTCACGATGTGCCTGGCGAGATCGAGCATGTCCTTGGTCACTTTGACGTCCTGGATCTCGTCGAAATACTCCTGCTCGCTGCGCACTTCGTAAGGATAGCGCAGCAGCGTGCCGACGAGGCCCTTGTCCATCGGCTCGAGCGCGATGATGTGCTCGCGGTTCGTCAGCACCACACGCCCGATCGCGACCTTGTCCATCTCGCGGATGGTCTCGCGGATCACCGCGAACGCGTCGTGTCCGACCTTGCCGTCGGGGCGGATGTAGTAGGGGCGGATCAGGTACCGCGGGTCAATATCGGTCTTGTCGACGAACTCGTCGATCTCGATGGTCCGCGTGGACTCCAGCGCGATCTCTTCGAGCTCTTCCTTGGAAACCTCGATGAACTGGTCCTTCTCGAACTGGTAGCCCTTGACGATATCCTCGTTCGGGACCTCCTCGCCGGTGTCGGCGTCGACCTTGAGGTACTTGATGCGGTGGCCGGTCTGCCGGTTGAGCTGGTTGAACGAGATCTTCTCGCTCTCCGAGGTCGCCGGGTAGAGCGCCACCGGGCAGGTGACGAGGGACAGACGAAGGAAGCCTTTCCAGTTCGCGCGGGGGGCCATGGGTACGCAACGCTCCAGGATACGGGGACACGGACTCAAGACGAACGGGGCGGCGCGGTTCCGACACCGCCACGGGCCGTCCACGGAATTCAAGCCTGCCCCCCGCAGCGGGCGCCAGCGAAACAGAGCGCCGACGCTTGACTCAAGCGAACAAAATGAGAACATAATTCCATGACCCCCAAGCCAACCACCGGCCGCCTTCGACCTGGAGGCCGCCGCCGACCAGGCCATCGCGGCCTGCGGCGGAGACGCCCGGGAGGCGGTCAGGGCGCTGCTCGTCGCCGTCGACTTTCTCGAGGCCGAGGCCGACGAGCTCCGGACGAAGGTGTCGAGAGGCTACGCCCGGGGACTCCCAGGGGCGCGCGAACGCAAGGATGAGGCAGATGTCTGAAGTGACCTACTATGTAGCTCTGCCGTTCGTTTTCTCCGACGACGGCATGGCCGCCGGCGAGGCGGCGGAATGCCTGAGCGCCAACGCCGCGGTGATGCGGGCGGAGGCGCTCTCCCGCAAGCCGGGGCATGCCGGCGCGATCGCGTTCTCGCGGACCGGAGATCCCTCGAGCGGCGACTTCAGTGGCGCCAAGCTGATCCGGAAGTTCGGGGACGTTCCGGACGATCTCAGCACCCTATGAAACTCCACTGGGTCCGGAACGAGATCGCCCGGATGCGCGGGCAGATTCGCGCCCAGGAGCGCGAAATCCGGATGCTTCAGCGGGCCGGCCTCGCGACCGCCTCGGCCGAGCTGCTGCTCTCGAGGATGCGCGCGAAAATCGACGATCTCTGCCTGGAGCGGGACGCACTCCGGAGAGCGTCGACCGCCTGACCACCGCAGCACGGGCGCGTCCGGTGCCTTGACTCCTCGGCCTCTCACGTACTCAATTCCTGCAATCGGTGATGTTGCGGGGTTGCGTCATGGAGCAGGAATTCTATCGGGGTCTCGCCGACCGGGTCCGGACCATCGCCGAGAAGGCCGACCCTTTCACCAGGCGACGCCTGCTGGATCTGGCCAAACGGTACGACACCAAAGGAGGCTCGCGCCCCGCGCACTCGGTCGAGCGCCCGCTTCCGCTGCCGCGCACCACACCGCCGGGGACGATCTTCTCCGGACCTGGCGAGGCCTGACGGCGCAACAGCCTTCGTTTGCGCTGTTTGCACCTAGCCGGCGGGAGCCTCGAAATCGTACGAGATGCGTCCGGCCGGGAGATAGAACAGCGCGATCACCGCACCGCCCCTGACCTCCGGAAAGTGCCTGCTGCCCGGTTCGGGCGCCGTCCAGCCGGGTCCCTGCCAGCCCTGCAACCCCTTCAACTCCGCGCCCGCGTCCAAGGGCACCACGAGGTTGATCTCGCCATAGGGATGACCGTGATACTGCCCGCGCAGCACGTCGTGGTCGTCCTCGTCCTTGAACCGGCGTAGAGCAGCGCTGTTCATGTAGACCGCCGTGAGGCTGAACTGGAAGGTTTCGGCAGGCGGCTCGACGATGCGGCTGCGCCGGTAGTTCGGGCCGTCCACCTCCTGGTTCGCCGCCCAGCCCTCCTCGACCCCGATCTTGATCAGACGAGACAGATCCCGATAGAGGGCGCTGCTTTCGCCGTACGCCTCGTTGAGCCAGCGCTCCATATCGGCTCCGGGCGTCATGTCCTTCACTTCGCGGAGAAAAGAAATGCTGCGCTGGATCAGTTCTTCTCGACCCGCCATGGCGATCTCCTCTGTTGATTGTCTCTTACGCGTCCAATCCCAAGAACGTCGCGAACTCATCTACATGCGCCCGCGGCATCAATCGCTGCCTCTCGACTGCGGGCCTCCCAACCGAGATGCCGCACACCACTGTCTGCTCCTCCCGAATCGAGAGCAGGGGGCGCAAGATCCGGTGATATTTCGAGAACGTCTCCTGCGGACACGACTGAAGTCCGCGTCCCGCTGCGGCGAGCATCACGTTCTGGACGAACATGCCGAGATCGAGCCAGCTTCCGGCTTCCAGCCGGCGATCGATCGTCACGATCAGTCCCACGGGCGCTCCGAAGAACGTGTAATTCTTCGCGGTCTGCCTGCTTCTTGCCTCGGCATCGGCCTGGCGGATTCCCAGCGACCCGTAGAACAGCCGCCCGAATTCCTGTCGTCGCTTCAGGTACGAATCAGGTAACTCGCTGGCGTAATATTTGTATTCCGAGACGTGCTCGTCCCGGCATGTTTCATGCGCGTTCAGCAGCGCCGCCAAGATATTGGCCTTGGCGGCGCCACTCAGCACGTAGACATGCCAGGGTTGAATGTTCGCACCGCTTGGCGCGAAGCGCGCGACGTGGAGGATCTGCTCGATCGTCCGTCGCGGGACCGGAGCATCGCAAAAGTCACGGCACGCGATCCGGCGGGTCATGATCTCGTCGATCGGGCTCTGCGCAGCGCCGCACTCCTCGCTCGGTCCGATCACGGCTTCTTCAGGTCCGCACATCCTGGCTCGGATGACGCTCATCTGGATTTACTCCGGTCCAGCAACGAAGGTCAGTTCGGCCAGGCCGAACCGAGGATGATCGAACAGAAGTTCTGGCGGACATAGCTCATGTCCTTCAGCGCAAGGACATCAGCCTTCACGTTCCCGAACGTGGTCAGCGGCTTCTTGATGATGCCTTTGGCGAAGTGATCTATGATGTTCTCCTTGAAGTTCGTCTCGCGCGGATGATGGACGCAGACATGGTCACGCTGTTCATGCGTGAAGTCGTGATAGGCGATCCCGAGCACGTCCATCTCGACACCCGCGGTCACCAGCGAGATGGTGGGTCGCATATGTTCGGGAATACCTGGCGTGGTGTGGAGCGCGATCGCGGTCCAGACGTCCTCGATCTCACGCTCGGGCAGGCCGTAGCTTTTCATGAAATCGCGCGCGGCATTGGCACCGTCGACCTCGAAGCGCAGGTTGGGACTGGAATACTTCTCTGTGAGGCCCATGTCGTGGAACATCGCGCCGAGGTAAAGTAGCTCCGGCTCGTACTTAAGGCCGTGGCGCTCAGCGGTGAGCGCACCCCAAAAGAAGACGCGGCGACTGTGGTTGTAGAGTAGGTCGTCTTCGGTATCGCGCACGAGCTGCGTGGCGGCGCGGGCGATGGCACTGTCGGGCAGGCGGATGCCGGCGATGATCTCGGACATGGAGCGCTCTCCTTTTTTGCCTAGCGGGCTGGTTGCTTGTGCCTATTTGCCAACCGGGCACCGCTCCGCACAAGGAAGGGCATCCCGCGGATCAGGACAGCCGCACGTCTTTTCCTGACATGACGCTTTGTAGGGAAAGCAGGATCGCGAGCGTTGCCTTGGCGGGGAGCGCGCGGTCTATTCCGGTGTCGCCCGCCGGAAGCTCGCGCGATATTGGATGGGGCTGACGCCAAGGCGGGCGGTGAACACGATCCTCATCCGATCCGCCGAGCCGAACCCGCAGTCGAATGCAACCGCCTTCAGCGGCCGGTCGCTTCCCTCCAGCATCATGCGCGCCGCATCGATGCGGGCGCGCTCGATGAATTCGTGCGGCGTGATCCCGGTCGCCTGCACGAAATGCCGGGCCAGATTTCGGGCGCTCATCCCGACGACGGCGGCAAGGGACTCCAGCGAGTGGCGATCCCCGACGTTCGCCATCACATGGTCCTGGATACGGGCGATCGGCGATTCCGGATCGGCTGGCGCGGTGAGATAGGGGCTGAACTGAGACTGTCCGCCTTGGCGCTGGGCGACTACGACCAGCCGCTTGGCCACTTTGAGCGCCGTTTCCGCACCGTGGCGCTGCCCGACCAGCGCCAAACCGAGATCTATTCCCGCCGTTACACCCGCGGCGGTGATCAGCCGCCCATCGCGGACATAGATCAAATCCGGTTCGACTTTTGCCTTTGGGAACCTGGCCGCCAGCGCCTGCGCATCCTGCCAATGGGTCGTGACACGCCGATCGTCGAGCAGACCGGCATAGCCAAGGACAAAAGCCCCGGTGCAGATCGAACCATAGAGGCTCGACCGCCACGGCAGCTCCTTGACCCACTGAAGCAAGTGCGGGTCGGGCTCCGTTTCAGGTGGGGTGGGTGTGCCGGCCACCAGAACGATGTCGAACCCACCCGTCGCCTCCTCAAGCGTTAGATCGGCAATAAGCCGTATGCCGTTCGAGGCGCGCAGCGGATTGTGGTGAGCAGCAACGAGGACGGATTCATAGCGGTCGGCACTGTCGAGAAAAATGTTCGCTTCGCTGAACACGTCCATCGGCCCTGCCACGTCCAAGGCCTGGACCCCCTCGTAGACGACGATCGCGACGGCTTGTACCGGCACCTTTAATGCCTCTCCAGTCGGGCGCCTTATTATGAATGTGATTCACACAGTGCAAAGGGCGGGCGGTGTCTGGACAGGCGAGCCTGTCGCGCCATTATTTCGGTGCTGCGTCCTTGTCGGGGATCGTCAATGCCCCGTCTTTGGAATCGACCACGAAGACCGCGAGCAAGCTGGCGGGCTCCGTGTCGCTCGCGTTCTCGCTGATCCTGTGATGAGAGCCTTGGGTTTCATAAAAGCCCTCGCCTATGTGATAGACCTGCGCAGGGGCATTGCCGACCTGGCTGCGGATGGCCCCGGACAGCACATAGGCGTAGATAAAGGCCGACTCCGCGTGGCGGTGAGGCAGCGATTTGCTGCCGGGAGGATAACTCACCAGGAGGGCAGCCATTCTCTTTCCTTCGACGTTCGGCAGCGCGTGCTCGAAGACAAGCTTGACTTGCTCCCGATCCTGAGCGATGGCGGGCGAAGCTCCCGCAATGGCCGCTGCTACGATCGCCAAGAACATCGTGCGTGGCAATTCTATTCCCGGTCTGGGCGTGATCGCTGAACGGCGTAACAGCGCGGCTATTCGATTGGTGAATGCACTGATCGACATCATGACCTCCTCTTCTAGTGAGACCAGGGCGAACCCGCGATCAAGTCGCCGGCGTTGGGGCTCTCGAACCCCGGCATGAAGCGTTCGCAGACCGCGGCGTTGACGGTGCCGTACGTGGTCGCCGGCTTGTGCGCAAAACCGGCGAAATACTCCTGAACGAAGCCTTCCTTGAAATTCGTGCGGGGATATTTGGCGACGATCTCCTCGCGAAGCTCCGCGGGAAACTGGTCGAAGCCTACCCCGACGACATCGAGCAGAACACCTGAATTGAGGAGCGCGACCTCCGGACCCATGTACTTCGGGATGCCGGGAGTGGTGTGCAGCGCGATCGCTTCCCAGACCGTCTGCACCTGGTCTTCGGCGATGTTGTGCGCGCTCAGAAACTGCCGGGCGGCATTTGCACCATCGACCTCAAAGCGTTCGTCTGCGCTCGCGAATTTCTTGATCAGGCCGAGATCGTGGAACGCGGCGGCCACGTAGAGAAGCTCAGAGTCGAAGCGCAGCTTTTTCTGACGACCCTGCTCCGCCGCAAACAGGTACACGCGGATCGAGTGATTGAAGAGCAGATCGGTGGAATGCTCGCGCAGGACGTCTGTCGCCTCTTTCGCCAGCAAGGAATCGGGAATGACGAGGGCCGGGGCGGGAGTTCGGGGTGTCATTTTTTGTCCTTTCAACAAAAATCGATGGGCTTGGCTGGCGCTCCGGACGCGTGAGCGCAAGAGAGGCGCGAGATCGGTCAGTCCGCTCCAACCGCGAGCACGATCTTGCCTTTTGGCCGGGGCCGCGCGTCCTCCAGCATGAAGTGAGCCTCGCGCGCATCCGCGAGGGGCAAGACCACGCCGACGTTCGTTCGCAGTTCTCCACCATCGAGGAGGCGAGCGATTTCCGTCAGACACCGGCTCGTGACGTCGACCAAAAAGAAGGTGGCTTCCACACCGTGCTGTTTTGCGAGATCCTGATCCGGGCGGGACACTGCCGAGATCAGCTTGCCGCCTCGACGAAGGACCTGGAACGAGCGGCTTTGCGTCTCGCCGCCGACGAGATCGATGACGGCGTCCGCATCCCGCACTTCCTCCTCGAAGCGCTGGCTCCGATAGTCGATCACCGTGTTTGCGCCAAGGTTGCGCACTAAGGAAGCGTCGGCCGTCGATACCGTTGCGATGGTCTGCACACCCGCGTGACGAGCCAATTGGACCGCGTAGGATCCCACGTTGCCAGCCGCCCCGTGAATGACCACGGTTTGGCCCGCTCTGAGTTGCGCGTGGTCGAACAGCGCCTGCCATGCGGTGACGGCAATGACGGGGGCGGAGGCGGCTTCGGCGTGAGTTAGCGAGTTCGGCTTGCCTGAGACCATCTCCGCGGAAGCCAACGCGTACTCGGCGTAGCTCCCGACAAACCGCGGGTTCGTAACACCGTAGACCTGCTCTCCCGCACGTCCTTGCGAGACACCGGGCCCAACGGCGACGATTTCACCGGAAAGGTCCGAGCCCAGAGTGAGCGGGAGCGGCTGCGGCAAGGCGCTCTTTCCGGCTCTGATCCAGCCGTCCCATGGCCCTACTCCGGCAGCTGCAACTTTGACCAGGACCTCGCCGGGCCCGGGCTCCGGACGGGAGAGGGTCTCGAACTGCATGACCTGCGGCGGCCCGAACTCATGTACGCGCCACGCCATCATCGTCGATCCGGTCCGCGCTTCCGTAACTTGAGTAACCATGCTGCTCGAGGCCATCTCACTCTCCTTGCGCTCAGCTCGTCGCGAGTACCGCCGACACTCTCGGAGCCTTGCTGCGGTTTTCCCGGTTGTCTCCTCGGCCCAGACGGGATTGCCCGTATGTCGCCATGGAGCCCTGCTTTGGACAACGGACAAGATCCTACGGATCAGGACAGCCGAACGTCCTTTTCTGACAAACGGCGGCCGGAGAGTTCGCCGCAAGAGGTTTCGACACGCTGGGCTCCGAGATCGCTGGAGAGGCGGTCCGATGGAGGACCGATCAGGGCACGCCAGGCGAGCAAGAACGGGTGGCAAGATAACTCGGACCTCCGCAGGAGCGCCGCGCCTCCAGAAACTTCACCCCGCAACAGTTTGGAATTGCACGACACTCCCGAAAAGGCCGTGAATTGCCTGTCTTTCGGATACCGGCCTCCCCGGTACCCAAGGCTTCGATCTGGAAGCGAGGGTAGCGTTCGATCTCGTTGTACATCGTCTTGACCCAAGGGTCGCCGTATTCGATCCCGGCGTTGGCATCCTTGGGGCGGTGGCCGGTGATGAATGCTTCGACCTCGCGGTCCATCTTGACGTGCCGCGCCACGCTCTTGAACAGGTGGCGCCAGGCGTGATTGGGTTTGACGCCTTTCGGGATTCCGAGACCATGCACCCACTCGCCGATCCGCTCGGCGACCTTCTTGAACTGCGGATTGCCGGCCTTGCCGCCGCGGCTGCGCTCCGGGTCGTAGAACAGCGGCTTGTTGAGCTTCCTGCGCTCCTCGACGTATTCGAGGAAGCCCGGCTGTTCCAGGATGTGGGAGTGGATGGGAACGACGCGCCACTGCTCGGTCTTTTCGAGCGACGGCTTGATCACCATGCACCGGATTCCATGGCCATGTTCCGTGATGTCGTAGGGATGGAGGCTGGTTAGCTCGTTCGCGCGGGCGCCGCTGTAGGCGCAGAGCCAGGGAGCCAGCGCTTGGCGGCCTTCATCTCCGCCGAGGTCAGATGGCTCGGCGTCGCGAGCGTGGCCGTCAGGATGATCCGAGCTTCGTTCTCGTTGAAGCCCTTCCTGGGAGGCGTTCTGGGCTCGACCTTGTTCTCCTTCGTCGCGCTCGGATCGTCCTTTCGGACTTTTATTCCTGCGAAAGGATTCACGTTCAGTTTCGTCTGTTCCACGAAATAGCCCGCCGTCGCCTTGATGGCGGCGATCCACACGTCCCTGATCGAACTTCTGCGGGTATGTCTTCCTGAGACTGTTGATCCACCGGTAAGCATCCGTGGTCTTCATCTTCGTCAGGTCGCGGTGTTGATGATTCACTTTATCATCTCGAATCGGCGGAGACGATCATGCGCGGCAGGTTTACGGATCAGGGCGGCCTGTTTTCGTACATCGCGCCGGATAAACGTGTGCCAGCGAACCATCCGCTGCGGAAGGTCCGGGAACTTGTCCGGGATGTTTTGAGTGATTTGAACCGCAGCCTTGGAAAGCTATACGCCAGCGAGGGACGTCCTTCGATCCCGCGCGCGCCCCAGTGCGGCTTCTCGCCCTTGAGCCGGACAATCAGGCTCTCGAGCTGCTCCGGCAGCTGGTTGGCGTAGCGCACCGGCCCGCCGCGAGCGATCGCTCAGGGCCTCAAGACCGTGCTCCTTGTAGCGATCGAACATCTTGTAGCCGGTCTTGCGCGAGACGCCGAAATCCCGGCACACGTCCGTCATGGCCTCCCCGTCCAACAGGCGGGCGACAAAGCGCAGGCGTTCTTCCATGACCGAACTCGCTTTCCACGGCATCCACACCTCCTGCTCGCAAAAAAGCGAAAAGTGTAACCCATGTGTCCGGTACGAAATGTCACCTATGTCTCGGGCCGCTCACCAATAACATACTGAATTTCTATCTTAATTCAGCCCAGATTGTCTTTGCCCTAGCAGGAAAAGCGGCGGGCGAGGGTGCTGAGACCTTGCTGGCACCTCGTTAGAAGGTCCGTAAATCCGAATTCAAACAACAGGATGGCTGTGCTCGTTATTCGCCGCGGGACACCGATGGTGCGCGGCACGGACTGGGATGAACGCAAAACGGGACAGCGATCGTGTTACGAATTGCGAACGATCGTTGTGCTCGAGATGCGCGCGTTCAAGCTCTTAGGCCTTTTCTCAGGACCCGGGGAGGGACGCTCATGGAAGAGATGCCGCTGAAGACCCTCGAAGAACTCGAGGCAGAATGCCTCCGGGCAAAGGTTGGTAAACGCTGCCTAGATGCGCAGTCGGCCCAAATCACTATTCGTCGGTTTTTTGGCTTAGGCATCCGCCGTCGGCGCTGCGAGCGCTTCATCATTCCATCCCGGGAGGATCGGCCCTGGCAAGCTTGATCTGAATCAAACTACCGCTCGATTAGGGCCGCATGACTCCTCGAGAGCGTCTCCTCCAGATCGGAGCGGTCCTTGAAGACACTTCGCCAGCTCCTCCCCGCCGAAGACATCATTCAGCTCGTGATCCGGCTCGGATTGTTGGCGCTGCTGATGTTCTGGTCGTTCCTGATCATCCGGCCGTTCGTGCCGATCCTGACCTGGAGCGGCGTACTTGCGGTGGCGTTCTACCCGGCCTTCAGCTGGCTCGCCAAGCGCCTCGGCGGCCGTCCTCGCTTGGCCGCAGCCCTCCTGACCCTGGTCACGCTGGGCATCATCATTGGTCCTGCGGCTTGGCTGGGCTTGAGCGCAGTCGAAGCGATCAGGGATCTCGCGGGCCAGATCGGCACCGGCGAGATCGTGCTTCAGTCCGCTCCCGAGCAGATCAAGAGCTGGCCGGTGATCGGCCCGCAGCTCTACGACCTCTGGAACCTGGCGTACACGAACATTCGCGCCATGCTGCGCGAGGTGGCGCCGTATCTCAAGCCGATTGCTGGGATGATGCTCTCATTCGCGGGCGATGCCGGCCTCGGCACGCTGCAGTTTCTTGTGTCGGTGTTCGTCACCGGCTTTCTTCTCCCATGGGGGCCGCAGCTCGTCGCCGCGGTTCGCGGCTTCCTGTTCCGCATCGTGCCGGAGCAGAGCGAGCACTTTCTGGAGCTCGCCGGCGCCACCATCCGAGCTGTGGCGCAGGGCGTAATCGGCGTCGCGATCGTGCAGTCGTTGCTGGCCGGCATCGGCTTCAAATTCGCAGGCATCCCGAGTGCCGGGTTGCTTGCCGTCATCGTCCTGTTGCTGTCGATCGTGCAGATCGGGGGGTTCCTCGTCCTCTTTCCGGTGGTCATCTGGATCTGGATGGACAAGGACGTCACCATGGCGCTGCTACTCACCGCGTTCTTCGTCGCCGTCGGCCTGCTCGACAACATCCTGAAGCCACTCGTCATGGGGCGCGGCCTGACCACGCCGACCCTCGTGATCCTGATCGGCGTGATCGGCGGAACGCTCGCGCATGGGATTATCGGTCTCTTCATCGGTCCAATCATCCTGTCGGTCGCCTGGGAGCTGGCGGCGGCCTGGGTCCGGAGCGATCGCGTCGCGGCTCAAGAGAAGACCGGCAAGCACTGAATGCCTGCGCGGCACTGACCTACCTTTGACATAAGTCAATCGCTGGGTTTCCGGCACGCCTTGAGTACGTGAAGGTGAGGCATGACTTCGGGCACGTGGATGTCGATGGCTAATCAGACGTCGCAGGATGACTGCGCACTCGGGCAGGTGTCCGCGGTTCGCGGCCGGGTCCCGATGGCTGGTGACTGACAGCCATGGACACGATCCTTGCTATTGATGCTAACGCAGCGGGCGTGAGCTTCCAGCTCTTCTCCGTGCAAGGCGACGGGCGGCTGGAAGGGCAAATCAACGGAAGGCTCGAGGGGGTAGGCGGCTGCCCGCGCCTGAAGGCGCGCCGGATGAACGGAGATTCGTTGGCGCATCGCGCTTACCGCAACGAGGATGTAGGTGACGTCGCCGCGGCATTCGCGGCTATCGACGCATGGCTGCGCGATGAGTTGAGGGTCGGCCCGTTGGCCGTGGGCCATCGCATCGTTCAGGGCGGGCCCGAGCACGCTCGACCGATCTTGATCGATGACGCCGTGATGGTCCGGCTAGAACAGCTGGTAGCCTCGGCGCCGCTGCATCAGCTGCATAATCTCGCGCCGATCCGTGCGATCCGGGCCGATCATCCAGCGCTACCGCAGGTCGCCTGCTTCGACACTGCATTTCACCTCAGCCGCGCGGCTGCGAGTGACGGCAGCGTCAGCCCGTATCAGCATCACGCAGGCACCGTAAGACCTTCCGGATTGCACGGTCTATCCTACGAGTCAGTTGCGCGAACCCTGTCGCTCGTGGCGCCCGGCATCGCAAAACGCCGCGTGATCGTTGCGCGCCTCGGCGACAGCAGCTCGATGTGCGCGCTCCGGGACGGGCGCAGTGTCGAGTGCATCCCCGCACGCTATGCCTTTGGTCCGCTGCCGGCCGATGATTTCGCCAGCGAGATCGACCCCGATATCGCCCAGTTGCTCAGGTCGGAGAATGGCATGCCGACCGAGGCGCTACAGGACGCTTCCCGGCGCAGCTACGGGCTCAGCGGCCCCGCTGGTGCAGGGGAGGTCGCATTTGAGCTGGAGGGGGCCCGCTCTCCTCAAGTCAGACATGCCGTCGAGCGTCTGGGCTACCGGGCCGGCCTCGATGCCGGTCTCCTTGCGGCCGCGCTGGAGGGTCTCGACGCATTCGTCTTCACCGGCGAGATCGGTGAACGCTCGGCCGCCATCCGCGCGTCCATCGCCGAGAGGCTGAGCTGGCTCGGTGCGACACTGGATGCCCCTGCCAACGCGCAGCACGCACGGCTGATCTCGCGCCATGATGGTCGCATTCCGATCTATGTGCTCCCGTCGGATGACGAATTGACGATCGCGCGGCATACGTTGGCGATTTTGTTGAATGGGCCGTCGCCACACTGAGCAGGCGCCCGCCGAAAAACTGGTTGGTTCCTTATGCTGCTTCAGCTTCTCGTCGGCGCACTGGTCGGAATGACCAATATCGGAATTCATGCGCTGGTGACCGTCGTCGCCGTCTCGATTGCTCGCAGGGCCGGCCTTCGGACAACCGTGAGACCAAGATTGCACTTGATGGGCGTAATGATTGCGACGGCCGCGGTGTTGACGGTCGCCCACACGCTGGAAATCCTGGTGTGGGCCTGGACGTATGGCATCGTCCAGGCCGCGGCGCCCGGCAGCGATCTGCTCTATTTTGCTTTCGTCAACTACACCACACTCGGCTACGGCGACATCACGCCGGTGCGTGAATGGCGGCTCATCGGCCCGCTGACCGCCATGAACGGCGTGCTGTTGTTCGGCTGGTCGGCCGCCATCCTGTTCGAAGTCTTGCGCAAGACACTCGAGCATCTCGGCGTGACAGAAGCGCCGGGCTTCAAGCGGTCCTGACCGCAACCGCGACGATCTGCCACGCCGCTCAAAATGGAGCGCGATGGCTGCGCCTGTCTGAGGAAGAGGGCGCCAGCGTGGTGACCAAACTGTCAGCGTTCCTGCTCTTTGCCCTAGGACTGCAGATCGAGGTCTGCGAGCTGATGGCGGTCCAAGAGCACGATCTGGCGCTGGGTATTGCCGACGAAGCCGAGAACGCCGAGTTCATGCAGCCGCGACAGGGCGCGGGATACTGTTTCCAGTGTCAGGCCTAGATAGTCGGCGATATCGCGCCGCGACATCGGCAACGCCATGATGCCGGATGCCGTCAAGCGCTTGTCCATTTCGAGCAGGAACGCCGCCACCCGTTCCAGCGAGGTCTTGCGTCCCAGCAGGAGCATGTGATCCTCCGCGTGCTGGAGGTTGATCGTGGTCATGCTGAGCAGGTTTTTGGCGACCATTGCATCGCTTTCGGCAACCATTTCGAGGCTTTGCCGCTTGACCAGCCGCACCGTGGTATCGACTATCGCTTCCGTCGTGAAGCGGTGCTCGATGCCGTTTCCCAGACCGAAGATGTCGCCGGCGAGGTGAAAGGCCCCGATCTGCCTGCGGCCGTCCGTCAGCAGCTTATAGCTTCGCACTGCACCAGATTTGACCTGGTAGACATATTCGGCGGGTTCTCTCTCGCCGTAGATTTCGGTGCCTTTTCTGTAAAAAAAGTCAGTTAAACTGATGAGCGCGTTGGAATGGCTGGTCATTCCGATGTCACGGAGTGAATTGGGACGCAGCGCGGAATCCGTCATGGTGCGAACGAACATAGGCCAACTCCTTAGCTCATCGCCGGATTGGTCCGTCGGACGACGCAATTTCCTAGTAGGGAATGCGCCGCGCTATTCCGCTCCCGCCCAAGTTGATTTACGATCATGGCGGTATTTCAATCCATTGCCATAAGGTTCATTGTACCAAGGGACATCAGGAGCTTTTCCTGCGCAAAATGAGAAGTCACGACAATTGCCGGAATACATCTGCAGACGCAGCGGATGTTTTCATTTTCGAACTATTTGAAGACAAGATTCGCGAGTGACGAACGTTCATTTGATCTCGGTGGCTTCTCACGAGAGGTGACGCTTGCCAGGTCTCGTTCACGTAGTTGACGATGACGAGTCGTTTCGAACGGCGGTCGCGCGCCGGCTGAAGCTCGCCGGCTATGACGTGGCGACGTATGCCTCGGCGGAGGACTTGCTGCACGCCGGGCCGGACGACGAGCAGGCGGGATGCATTTTGCTCGACGTATGCATACCCGGGCTGAGCGGCCCGGATCTCCAAGGCCGCCTGATCGAGCAAGGCTCGGCGCTGCCGATCATATTCCTGACCGGGCACGCCGACACACCGACCACGGTGCGGGCGATCAAGGCTGGTGCGGAGGATTTTCTGACCAAGCCGATTTGCTCGGAGCAGTTGATCGACGCGATCGAGCGCGCGCTGGCGCGTCAGCACGCCGGCCGCGCGCAACGCGGCAGGCTCAATTCGCTTCGTACGCTCCTTGCTACGCTGACGCACCGCGAGCGGCAGGTGTTTGATCTCATGGTGCGAGGACGGATCAACAAGCAGATTGCCCATGAGCTTGGAACGACCGAGCGCACCGTGAAAGCGCATCGTCACCAGGTCATGGAAAAGATGCAGGTTCGTTCGTTTGCGGAACTCGTTTCGATCGCGGAGCGGCTGGGAATGCTCGATGCGGATGGCGATTGACTAATTTGTCGCTACGGTTCCCGCAATGTGACTGCCCCAAGGGACAATAGAAAAAGTCATCGATGCGGTGCTGTTATTGGCGCGCAGCGGATGTGGCGTTCTGCCTTCAAAGCCGGGAGGCAGAACGCGCGTTAAAAAATGCGGGTGCAAGCTGCCATTTGTGGCGCCCGACGCGAAAGATTGTCACTTGCCGACACGCCGGTCCATTCTCGTCGTCGACGACGACCCGTCCATTCGGACGAGCATATACAGATTGCTGCGTGAGCATGGCTTCATTGCGAGTCAGTTCGCATCCGCGAGCGCCTTGCTCGACTATGGCGGCTTGGATAGGGCGGTCTGCATCGTGCTCGACATCAATCTCGACGGACAGTCCGGCATCGATTTGCGCCGGAAACTCACCGAGAGAGGTGTCACCGCGCCTGTGATCTTTATCACCGGCAATGACAGTGCGGCGAGCCGCGCTGCTGCAATGACTTCGGGCTGTGTCGCCTACTTGACCAAGCCGTTTTCGGCGCAGTCTCTCATCGAGTCAGTGACGCGTGCGTGTGCCGCGTAGCAGTGCAAAGAATTTCATTCGTCGACATATTGCTCGAGCGTCTTGACCGGTGCGCCCTTGTGGACCGACGCGAACTGCGCCAGCGGCACCATGGTCGTCAGCGCCAGCAGGCTGGAATCGACGACCTCGAGCGCCAGCGTCTTGCCCGATTCCATATCCTTGACGATGTCGTGATCCACGACGTCGGCCGCAATGCACGCGTTGGTGACGCACCAGCTATAGGGGACGCGGAAAGGTGCGCCCTGATCGACGGTCAGCTTGGCCGGCTGTTGCAGGTACATGCCGACGGGCACGAACACTTGCAGCCGTTTCGTCGCGGTGCCTTCACGTTCGATCAGGTCCACGCGCACGGCGATCTGACCGGTCGGGAATTTGCCGGTGATTGAGGTCCGGCAGAGCGTCGGTGCACCGCCGGCCTTGAAGCAGAGCTTTTGCCAATCGCCGTAGGTGATGTCCTTGGCCTCGCGCTGTCCACGCGTTGCGACTTCTGCCGGCCTGCCGGCTTGCGCCGCCTTCGATGCTGCGCGGGCGGGGAATGTTGCGGTCGCTGCGATCAAGACGACCAGAACTCCTGCGAAACAATGATGGCGACCAGACATGTTGTGCCTCCAAAGCTGAGCCCTATTTCCGCGCATCGAGAAATTTCGCTACTAGCGGCGACCAGAGCGGGATCGCGTCCGGCGAGCCGATGAAGAAGTGACCCTCGTTGCCGAACGGGGGCATCAGGTGATACTCGGCCTGGCCACCAGCAGCGGTAAACGCTGCATGCATGCGTTTCGACAGATCGGGGCCGAAGAAAGTGTCGTTCTCGATATAGATCCACAGCATCGGGACGCGCGAGGTCCGGCCGAAATCCGCGGTCGCCTCGACCAGCTTGTCGGGGGCGCAATTGTTGTTGGGCTTGCCGCCGACGCGACCGCCGCGGCCCGCGGCAAACGTGATGATGGCTTTCACCTGAGGCGGGTTTGCGCTCGATAGCGCGATCGAGGCCCAGCCCCCCGCGGATTGACCGACCACGATGACATCCTTCGGGATGATGCGCTTCTCGGCTGCCATGTAGTCGATGATCCAGAGATCGACCTGCGCGACCGCCAGGCCCGCATCGTGGAAGTTGGCGTTCGTGCATTTGCCGACCTTTGAGAAAAACGGGCCGTAGAGCGCGCGCTCGGGAATGTCGATCGCGGCTGCGCCATAGCCGCTGCCGACTGGCGCGACCACGAGATAGCCGCGCTTTGCGAACCATTTGGCGGCGTCGCGGAATTCAACCAGCGGAAAGAAGCTGCGATCGGTCGGGTTGAGCGAGACGCCATGGTTCATGATGACAAGCGGGAAGGGGCCGTCGCCGACCGGGCGCACCAGATAGGCGAACATCGGCAGCGGCAGGGGCAGCGCCCAGATCTCCTCCTGGATGCTTACGGCGTCGGTCGTGTCTGCTGAACGTGCCGGCCCGGCGACACCGATGGTGACGAGAATTGCGGCCAGCCATCGAAACAGATCAGCGGATCGCATCGGCATCTCCCGTCAACCAACATACGTGGCGGCCACGATGATCGGGCCGAGCACCGTCAGCACGACGTTACCGACGGCGTAAGGTACGGCGACCCCGAGCACCGGCGTCTGGCTCTCGGCGGCGTCGCAGGCACCGGTCACCGCGGCGTCGACCGTCATGGCACCAGCCAGCGCGCCGCAGGTGATGACCGGGTTCATGCGCAGCACGTAATGGGCAAACAGCGTCGCGACGATCAGCGGCACCAGCGTGATGACGAGACCCATGCCGACCAGCAGCATTCCATGTGCCTGGATCGCGGCCCAGGCTGCGGCGCCGTTGCCGAGCCCGATTGCCGCGATAAATCCGCCGAGACCGAGATCGCTCAGCGTCTGCTGCGCGGCGGGCGGTAGCGCGCCAATGGTCGGCCGGCGCGAGCGGAGCCAGCCGCAGGCCAGGCCCGCGATCAACGCGCCACCGCCGCCGCCGAGCGTCAGCGCGACGCCGCCGACCTTGAAGCTGACAAGGCCGGCGAGCAGGCCGGCCGCGATGCCGGCGGCCAAGAACGCGATATCGGTGCGGTCTCCGGCGCGAAGGATCTGGCCGACATTGGCAGCGGCCCGCTCGATGTGGCGGGTGCTGCCGACCAGGGTCATGACATCGCCGATATAGACCCGCGTATCAGGGCTCAGCGGCACTTCGCGGCCCATCCGCGTCAACGCGCGCAGGAACACGCCACGCGCATCGCCGCCGACGCGTTCGGCCACGTCCTTGATGGAGCGGCCGTGGAGCTGGCGATTGTCGACCAGCAGCTCGATCACGTTGCCGGGAATCGCTTTGAGGATCTCATCGGCGTCGATCTCGGTGCCGATGACTGCCCTGGCGGCAACCATGGCTGCAGTGCGCCCGGCGACGATGACGTTGTCGCCCGCCTCAAGCAAGGTATCCAGATGGGGTTCGACATCGATCCCCTGGCGAACGATGCGCTCGACGACAGCGCGGCTGCCGATGTCCTCCTCGATCGACCTGACGGAGCGGCCCGCTGCGGTTGAGACCAGATAGGCGCGCCCCTGAAATTTCCGGTAGGCGAGGTTCTCGGTCTGTGGCGCGGCATCACCCGAGAGCTCCGCCTCCAGCCTCTTCGCTTCGGCCTTCAGGTCGATCCTCATCAATTTCGGAGCCACGAATGGGACGAACAGCAGGGTCAGGATGTAGCCGAGCACGTAAGTCACGGCGTATCCGGCTGCAATGTTGGCTTCCTGCTGCTTCAAGGCGTCACTCGGCAGGCCCAGTTGCGCCAGCGCGCCCGACGCGGTGCCGATCACGGAGGATTGCGTCAGCGCACCGGCGGCGATGCCGGACGCGGTGCCGGGATCCAGCCTGAAGATGAAGGCAAACGCCAGCACGATGACGAGTCCGGTGCCGCCGAGCACGAGCGCCATGGCGACCTGCGCCAGCGTGCGCATGCTGAGCGAGGCAAAGAACTCCGGTCCGGATCGGTAGCCGATCGTGAACACGAACAGGCTGAATAGGATCACCCGCAGCAGGGACGGAAATGCGAAGGTGCCGAGCTGTCCGATCAGGACGGCGACGATCAGGATGCAGGCAGTGGTTCCGATCGCGAAGCCGCGAATCTTGATCCGACCGAGCAGCGTGCCGATCGCTATGGCCAGCAGCAAGAAGATTTCCGGTGCGCTGGTGATGATCCACCTGACGGTATCCATGGTCGACTTCCCCGCCGCTTTGCGCCGATTTGATTTGCGCCCGGCAGCGATGGCTTGATCCAAATCAAGCCTTGCCGCCGATAAGGCGCCGCCAATGACGGCATGCAGAACTCGCGGCAGCCCTCGTCGTCCTCATGAGCACTCTGGAGGTTGTCACGGAGGCGGTGCGTCCCGATGAAACGGTCGTGATCGCTTTGCTGCTCGCCTTCGCCGGCGGCTATATCGACGCTTATACCTGGATCATCCACGGCGTGATGGCGAATGCCCAGACCGCCAACCTGATCTTTCTCTGGGTCTATGCGACTGCCGGAAATTGGGTCAAGGCACTTCACTTCGTGCCTCCGATCCTCGCCTTTGCGGCCGGCATTGTCGTCGCTGCATGGCTCCGCCGCGCTGCCGGCGATCGGGCCAGTGCGATCAGCACGTTGATCGAGATCCTGCTGCTGATCACGATCGGCATTTTGCACAACCGCTTGCCGGATCTCGCCGGCACGCTCGGCATTTCGCTCGTTGCCGCCATGCAGGCGGCGGTTTTCACCAGGGTCGAGGGTGTTGTCTGCAGCACGGTGATGATCACCGGCAATATGCGCCAAGCTATCGAAAATATCTTTGCAGTCGCATCCGGAGGCGCGCAGGGCGGAACGCTGCGCCTTTCGGGCATCTTTTTCGCTTTATGTGCGGTGTTCGGCTTCGGTGCGGCGGTCGGGGCCTTCGCCACCAAAGGCATTCCCGATCTCGCGCTCGGCATTCCCGTGGTGGCGCTCCTGATCGTCTTGCTGCGTTGCGAGGTGCCGCATCAGGAGGCGGCGCGATGAGTACGCCGTCCGAGTCCAAATGGAAGCGTTTCTTTCCGCCGGCCGGCTGGCTTGCGGCCTATCGGCGTGAATGGCTCCCCTCCGACGCCGTCGCGGGCGTCACGCTCGCCGCCTACGCTATCCCGGTTTCGCTCGCCTATGCGGCGCTGGCCGGTCTGCCACCGCAAATTGGTGTCTATGGCTACATGCTCGGCGGTATCGGCTATGCCTTGCTGGGATCGTCGCGACAGCTTGCGATCGGCCCGACCTCGGCCATCTCCCTGATGATCGCTTCGACCGTCGGGGCGCTCGCCAGCGGTGATGCGGCGCGTTATGCGCAGATCGCAAGTCTCGCGGCCTTCGCCGTAGCGGTGCTGTGCTTCATCGCCTGGCTGTTCAAGCTCAGCGTGCTCGTGCGCCTCGTCAGCGACAGCATCCTGGTCGGGTTCAAGGCAGGAGCGGGACTCACAATCATCATGAGCCAGTTGCCGAGCCTGCTTGGTGTCGCCGGCGGCGGCCACAATTTCTTCGATCGGGCCATCGAGCTGACAGGGCAACTCGGCCAGATCGACCCGTTGGTGCTGGCGATCGGCACGGTCGCATTGCTGTTGCTGCTGGTCGGCGAACGCCTTCTGCCGGGCAAGCCGGTCGGCATTACCGTCGTCGCGCTGGCCATCATGTTGGCAACGCTCCTTGGCTTACCGACCATGGGTGTGCCCGTGACCGGGAAGATACCGCAGGGTTTGCCGGCCCTGGGATGGCCGACATTCGGGCTTTTGCAACTCGACGACCTTTTTCCGCTCGCCGCCGGATGTGTGCTGCTGGCCTACATAGAAGGTGTCTCGGCGGCCCGCGGCTTCGCCGCCAAGCACGGTTATCCCCTCGACGTGCGGCAGGAGTTACTGGGGCTCGGCACCGCGAACCTTGCCGCCTCATTCGGCCATGGCTATCCCGTCGCGGGCGGCTTGTCGCAATCGGCGGTCAACGACAGCGCCGGCGCGCGGACGCAATTGGCCCTGGTGATCTGTTCGATGACGCTCGGGCTGTGCCTCTTGTACTTCACGGCGCTGCTGACCAACCTTCCCAAGGCGGTGCTGGCAGCCATCGTGTTTGCCGCCGTGTACAGGCTGGTGGATGTCCGGAAGCTGTTGCGGATGTGGCAGGTCAGCCGGATCGATTTCTACGCCGCCGCAATCGCGTTGGTATCGGTGTTGCTGCTCGGCATCCTGCAGGGGGTCCTGCTTGCGTCGATCGCATCAATCGTCCTGCTGCTGGCCCGAGCCTCCCGGCCGAACGTGGCGTTCCTCGGCCGTTTGCCTGGCGGGCGATATTCGGACCGTGCGAGGCACGTCGACGTCGAGCCGCTGGTCGGTGTCATCGCGTTTCGCCCGGAAGCCTCATTGCTCTATATCAACGCCGAGACGATCCTAGATACCGTCCTGATGGCGCTACGCACAGCACCGGATATGCGGCTGGTGGTCTGTGACCTGTCCGCGTCGCCATACATGGATCTCGCCGGCGCGCGGATGCTGCACGACCTCCATGACGAGCTCACCTCCCGGCAGATTGCCTTCTGCATCGTCGGCGCGCACGCACAATTGCGCGACCTCTTGCTTGCCGAAGGGCTGGCGGAGAAGACGGACAGCGGCCATTGGTTGCGGTCGCTCGACAGCGTCTTGGGCGACGATCAGGCCAATACAACGCAACGAACGTCCTGACGATCGCATCGCGAGGCAAAACAGCGCGGCTTCGTCGATCAGAATGAGCCCGACCGTTGACTTGGATCAATAGAGCGACCGGTGCCGCACCCACGATCCGCATCAGGTTCGCCTCAGGGGATCGGAGAGAAACATGTCCAAGGACGCCAAGCCCGCGCAGAAGCGCATCGATCAGTTCCTTTCCGGCCCCGGCGGGCGAGCGGATGATTGGCGTGATCTGGTGGAAGCGGCAAAGGTGTGGGCCCGAGGCGGAGATCGCGCGAAGTACGATGCCGCGCTGGCCGATGTCTCAGTCACGGAAGAGTTTCACGGTTATCCGGGACTGCAACTGATGGCTGCCCTGCGGGAAACGGCCGCGACTGGCGATGCGGCCACGTCGTTCGCTCTCGCCACGCGGCTGACGCAGGCGCTGATGACGAGGTCTTTCCGCCAGCATGCCGGTGACTGGAGTCTGAATGACGAGGGCAACGGCGAGGCGTCCGACCTGGTGCCGCAGATGTTCGGACAGCACACCGCGCGTCGTCCCTATTTTGAAACCCTGATCGTCACGGGTCTCTCGTCGAGCAACTGGCCGGGGCTCGCCAGCGAATGGCGCAAGCTGCGACGTCCGGTCGATCAGTTCATCTATGAGCCGGTTATTGTCGGCAGCCTCGAGGACGCCTTCTGCGCGGCGATGCTGAACCCCAACCTCGCAGCCGTCGTCATCAACGAAGGCTTTGCGCTGCGCTCAAGGCACGATGCGCCGGTGCTCCGCACGCTGACTGCTTCGGCCGGATTGCATGACGAGTCCGACGCCTCGGCACTCCGGCTTGCCCATATCATCAATCGGGTCCGTCCCGAACTCGACCTCTATCTCATGTCCAACCGCAATGTCGAGGAGATGGCCGGAAATCCGCAAGCAAACGTCGCCCGTCGCATCTTCTATTCCATCGAGGATCTGCTCGAGCTTCATCTCTCCATCCTCGAAGGGGTGCAGGACCGCTACGACACGCCGTTCTTCGACAATCTCAAGAAATACGCGCAGCGTCCGATCGGGACCTTCCATGCGCTGCCGATCGCCCGCGGCAAATCGGTCTTCAAGTCCGACTGGATCCGCGACATGGGCGAATTCTACGGCCTGAACCTGTTCCTGGCCGAGAGCAGCGCGACCACCGGCGGCCTCGACAGTCTGCTGGAGCCGACCGGCACCATCAAGAAGGCGCAGGACAAGGCGGCGCGCGCGCTTGGTGCGGACCGCGTGTTCTTCGTGACCAACGGCACCTCGACCTCGAACAAGATGGCCGTGCAGGCGCTGCTCGGGCCGGGTGACATCGCGATCGTCGATCGCAACTGCCACAAGTCGCACCATTACGGAATGGTGCTGGCTGGCGCCCAGCCGATCTATGTCGAAGCATTTCCGATGACGGAATATTCGATGTACGGCGCCGTGCCGCTGAAGACAGTCAAGCAGGCGCTCTTGGGCGCCAAGGCTGACGGCCGACTCGACCGCGTAAAGATGCTGGACCTGACGAACTGCACCTTCGACGGCCACATCTACAACACCCGCCGGGTGATGGAGGAATGCCTCGCGATCAAGCCCGACCTGATCTTCCTCTGGGACGAGGCCTGGTTCGGCTTTGCGCGCTTCTCGCCTTATCTGCGAAAGCGCACCGCAATGGGCGCCGCCAACGACATCGAAGCCTGGATACAAGATCCGAAATCGGTCGCGGCCTACGAGAAGCAGCAGACCGAACTCGGCAAAAACCCCTCGGACGAGATGCTGCTTAAGACCCGCCTGATTCCCGATCCGCGGCAGATCCGCTTGCGTGTCTATCAGACCAATTCGACCCACAAGTCGATGTCGGCAATCCGGCAGGGCTCGATGCTCTCGGTCAAGGACGTCGAGTTCCACACGGTCGAGCAGCAGTTCAAGGAAGCTGTCTTCACCCACGCATCCACCAGCCCGAACCAGCAGCTCATCGCGAGCCTCGATGTTTCACGGCGCCAGATGGAGCTCGAGGGATATGGTCTCGTGGCCAATGCGATAGAGATCGCGCTCGCCATCCGCCAAGCCGTCAACAACAATCCGCTGATCTCGAAATATTTCCGTATCCTCGGCGCGGACGCCATGGTGCCAGCGCAGTACCGGCAGAGCGGCTTCACCGACTATCTCGCGGCCGGCACCAATTGGGCCAGCGTTCTAAAGAGCCTGGACGACGACGAGTTCTGTCTCGATCCGACCCGCATGACCCTGGTGTGCGGCACCGCCGGTTACGACGGCACGCAGTTCAAGGGCATTCTCGCCAACGACTACAACATCCAGATCAACAAGACCTCGCGCAACTCGGTGTTGTTCCAGTCCAACATCAACAATACCCGCAGCGATGTTGCACATCTGGTGAGGGTTCTGGCCGAGATTGCGGGCGAGGTCGACCGCGGACTCGTACAGGGCGGCGCCAACGCGAAGAAGACCTTCGAGGCGAGGGTCAAGAGCCTGATGACTGATGTGCCCGACCTGCCGAATTTCTCGCGTTTCCACGACAGTTTCCGCGGCGATGCCGGCACCAAGACCAACGAGGGCGATATCCGCACCGGATTCTACTCTGCGTATGACGCGGCGGGTTGCGAATATATCCGGCTTGGCGACGCGGAGATCGACCGCCGCCTGAAGGCCGGTCCGGATCTCGTCTCCGCCAGTTTCGTGATCCCGTATCCGCCGGGCTTCCCGATCATGGTCCCGGGCCAGGTCATTACCCAGGAAACCATCGACTTCATGCGTAAGCTCGATGTGAAGGAAATCCACGGCTACGACGCCAAGGAGGGCCTGAAGCTGGTGCGCACCGAAGCTCTGGCGAAAATCGGCAGGCCCAAGCCCAGCGCCACACCGAAGCTGAAGGCGGCATCTTAAGGGGAACGAACATGCAAGCTTTCTTTGAATTTCTGCAGCACAATCCGTTTCTGCTGCTGTTCTTCGTCGTCGGGCTCGCGGTCTGGATTGGACGGGCGAGCATCAAGGGGTACGGCCTCGGCATGGTGGCCGGCGCCATCGTCGTCGGCGCCGCCCTGTCGGTGTGGGCATCCACCTACGGTGTGAAGCTCGAGCTGAACACATTCGCCAAGAGCCTGTTCTACTATCTCTTCATGTACGGCGTCGGGCTGCGCGTGGGACCTTCCTTCATCAACAGCCTCAAGGGCGACGGCCTCAAGTTCTGTGTCCTGGCACTGATATCGAGCGTGCTCGGCCTGGCACTTGTCGTCATCTTCGCGAAGCTCTTCGAGCTTCCAGTCGGGGCGGCCGGCGGCATGCTGGCGGGATCGCAGACGATGTCCGCCGCAATCGGTTCGGCCGAGCAGGCGGTGACCTCGGGTGTCGTCAAGCTTCCCCAAGGCATGAAGCCCGAGGATGCCTCGGGCATGATCGCGCTGTCCTACGGCATCACCTATATCTGGGGTACCGTCGGCATCATCCTGATCTGCAAATATCTGCCCCGCTGGTGGGGTGTCGACGCCAAGGCGGCGGCCAAGCAATTCGAGCAGGAATTTGGCGTCAAGGATCTCGAGGGCGGCGGGCTGACCGGGTATCGCCAATTCGGTCTTCGAGCCTATCGGCTGGAAAATCCAGCGCAGATAGGCATGAGCATTGGCAAATTCCGTACAGTCAACCCGGAGTACCGCATCGTCAACGTGGGGCGCCGCGGCGAACCGCAGGGCGCCGATCCCGACTTCGTTCTGCAAAAGGGTGACGTCATCGCACTCGGGGGCTCGACCGAGCATCTCACCGACAAGATGGGCTTGATCGGGCCCGAGGTCGCGGATGCCAAGGCACTCGGCATTCCCATGGACCAGGCGGACATCCTTGTGACCAACAAGGACATCGTCGGACGGACCTTCGAATCCTTCCGCGAGACGGCGATCGCCGGCCAGTTGCAGGTCACCAAGGTCGAGCGCGGGGGGGTTCAGATCCCGGCCGGTCTCAAGACCAAGATCGAGCGGATGGACATCATCTCGGTGGTCGGCCTCAAGTCTGCCGTCAACGAGCTTGGAGAGATGTGGGGACGCATCGCGCGGACCAACACCTCGACCGATCTCTTGACGCTCGCCGCCGGCATGATCATCGGCTTCCTAATCGGCATGATCGAATTTCCGGCTTTCGGCGCCAAGATCGGCCTCGGCAATGCCGGCGGTCTGTTGCTGTCGGGCGTGATCGTCTCGTCCCTGGTCTCACGGCTACGCTTCTTCGGCAACACGCCGAATGCGGCGCGCAACGTTTTGGAGGACCTCGGCCTCGTCGTCTTCGTTGCGATCGTCGGTGTCAATGCAGGCGCCGGTTTGCTGGCTCAGCTCACGGGCGGGGTTGCCTTGAAGATATTCGTCGCCGGCTTCATTGCCTGCACGATCCCACCCTTCATCGTCTGGGCGATCGGATTCCACGTCTTCAAGATCAACCCGGCCGTGCTGATGGGCGGCGTTGCGGGCGCGCGGTCCCATTCCGGCCCGTGCCGCGAGGCGGCGGTCGAAATCCAGAGCTCAGTGCCCTGGATTGGATTCCCGGTCGGCTACGCCGTGTCGGGCATCCTGCTCACCGTGTTCGGTTACTTCGCAATGATCCTTGCCCAATAGCTTGGCGCCATAACCCGAGGGGAAGAAAGTAATGAGAAAGTCTGTTGTTCTTGCCGTACAGTTGGCCTTGACCATTGGCGCTGCCGGTTTCGTTACGCCGTCACACGCTGATACCGGCCAGGTTGCGGTCGTCTTCACCAAAGGCGGGTTCATTGTTGGCGTTGGCGGCGGGGAGGGCGTCCTCTTGCTCCACGGCAAGAAATATCCGTTCACCGTATCCGGCATGAGCGTGGGCCTTACGATCGGTGCCTCCACTACCAAGTTCGTCGGCCGTGCTCTCAATCTGAGGGGGCCGGCCTCGATCGAGGGCTCCTATGCAGCCGGCGGAGCAGGTGGGGCGGTTGCAGCGGGTGCAGGTGCCGTGCAGTTGCAGAACGGCAATGGCGTCATTCTTCAGCTTAGCGGCCCGAAGATTGGCGCCGAAGTGTCGGCGGCCGTCGGCGGTGTCACGATCCGTTTGAAGTAGGACAGGCAATCGGGCCGCGTTGCCGCGCGGCCCGATTTTCAGTATCGCTCTTGGACGAACTTCATCCCACGCAAACCGGCCTGGTCGTTGTAGCGTCCCTTGTCGGAGCGCCGCGGGAGCTTGACCTTATCCTTCTTGATCCGCTTGTGCGGGATCGCCTTCAACAGATGTGCGATGCAGTTCAGCCGCGCCCGGCGCTTGTCGTCGGAGCGGATGATGTACCATGGCGCGTGTTTCGTGCTCGTCTTCTTGAGCATGAGGTCTCGCGCCCTCGAATAATCGTACCAGCGCCCGTAGGATTCCAGATCCATCGGGCTCAGTTTCCATTGCCGCACCGGATCATCGATACGGGCGTGAAAGCGGCGCTCCTGCTCGTCCATGCCGACCTCGAGCCAGATCTTGATCAGGATGATGCCGCCGTCGACGATGTATTTCTCCAGCTCGGGGCAGAGCGTGAGAAACCGATCGTGGTCGGTGGGTGTGCAGAAGCCCATCACATATTCGACGCCGGCGCGATTGTACCAGCTCCGGTCGAAGATCACGATCTCGCCGCCGGCGGGAAACTGCTGCATGTAGCGCTGGAAGAAAATCTGCGTCTTTTCGCGATCCGAGGGCGCCGGCAACGCCACCACTCGAAACACGCGCGGGCTGACCTTTTCGGTGATCGCCTTGATCGTTCCGCCCTTGCCCGCGGCGTCCCGGCCTTCAAAGAGGACGATGACCCGAAGCTTTTTTTCCCGCACGAAGTCCTGGAGTTGGCAAAGCTCGATCTGAAGCTTTTCCAGCTGCTTTTCATAGTCCTTGCGCTTCATCCGCTCCGCGGGCTCGTCCTTGGCCATGTCTGTCCTTGTCGTTGCTTCGGATTCGAAGCCGTCGAGCTCAATCATCTCCCCAGGAGATCGTGACGCCGACATCGCCCGGCATGCCGCCCGGAAAATCAATGATCTGGTAAGCTATGCGATAGCCGCGCGGCTTCAGGTAGTCGGTCCAAAGCTGGAATATCTCTTTGGGGATTCCCGTCAGCGTGTTCTCCCAGCCTTTTTCCATCTGGTTGATGGCGCGACCCTTGTCCGTGCACAGCGTGTTGGAGAAGCGATAGACTAGGACCTCGGTCAGACCGTTTCGCACCGCACGTTGGATGATGGTCGAAGCCAGCTTGATCTTTTCCTCCTCGGTCTTGCCGGAGGGCTTGCTCAGCCGGTCAATGAGCGCGCGCTTCTCGGCCTCGGCAGCCGCTGCGATGCGGACAAATTCCTCGGCCTTCTCGGCCTCCTTGACAGCGGCTTCTTTCCGGATCTGGGCGGCGTTTGGAATGAGATCATCGAGGCCGGACATGGCTGTGGCTCCTGACAGACTGTGCACGATCAGCATTCGCGTAAGGCTAGGTCGGGCAACGGGCGTTCCCTTGATTCAAATCAAGCAAACGCAGGATGCGGTTGCCCACATTCGGCTCAGAGCGATTTCCTGATTGGGAGAGAGTTAGTTGAGCGACCAGATTCATCCGATGGCGCCGTCTCATCTGCCCTTTTATCTCGCACCGAGAAGCGGGATCGATACTCTGATGTTGGTGATGGCGCTGGTCCTGATCGGCATCATGTTTTGAGCCGGCACGCTCTACTGGCGCCTGCACAGCCTGCCGGAACGGATGGCGTACAAGTCGCAGAAGCTACAGTTCGAGATCGTGGCCGTGCTCGGCCTGATCTCGCTGTTCGCGCAAATGCACGTCTTTTGGATTGCGGGCTTGCTTCTGGCCCTGATCGACGTCCCGGATTTTGGAACGCCGCTGCGCAGCATCGCCGATTCCGTGGAGAAGATCGCCGATGCGACGCCTGGAGAGGACGAGCCAAAGGGAATCGGCTCAGCTCCCGCTCCTACGAACAAGCCGGATAAGACCAGGGAAAGTGAGCATAGCCATGCTTGAGCTCATGATCTGCTCCCTTTTGACGATCCTGCCCGACTACCTCTACCGCCGCTACGTTCAGGGTAAGCGCTTCGGCAAGGAAATCACTTCTTCTCGATCTGCTACGAACTGCCATGGGGCAATACCGGCTACCTATGGCCAAGTGGTGACGCGGTGCTGACAGTTCGGCCATTGAGCTGTCCCCTGCCGTTACGCTTATGCTGATTGTGTGCGTATGGCGGTAGTTGGGACGTCTGAGGCTGCCGGATGAAGGCATGAGCTGAGACACCTTCGTTGCTGGCATCGACGAGCTCTGGTCTGCAGGACGAGAGCCTCTTCGCCTTGCTGCTGCTGTTTCTCGTCATCCTGGATCGGCGACCTCCCGGTGCAGTTCGCATCTGGCTTGAGCTCGTCATCAAGGTGCACGGCAAATGTCCTCGGAGTGCCGGCGGCAGGCCGGGGTTTGGTGGAGGCCGAATTGCTCGAAGGACGCGCCAATCTTGCGCTGCAGCGGTGCGTCGGGGCCCGTTTCGTTGATCTCGATCAACAAGCGCCCGTGCCTCGGCTCGATCCTGCCCGACAGAAAGTGCAATGGAGGCTCTGTGATGTTTAGCTCCGGCAAAACCCTGATGGCGCTCGCGCTGGTGGTGGCGGTCCCCGCAGCTGCGACGGCGCAGACGACGACGCCGGCGGCCCCGAGCGCGCAGGCGCAGCCTGCAAATCCGCCGGCACCGACCGCCGAGCTTCTGAAGCCCGAGCAGATCGAAGCGCTGGTCGCGCCGATCGCGCTCTATCCCGACGAACTCCTTGCCAACGTGCTGGCTGCCTCGACCTATCCGCTGGAGGTGGTCCAGGCCGACCGCTGGCTGAAGGAGCACAAGACCTTGAAGGGCGATGCGCTGAAGGGGGAGGTCGACAAGCAGGCCTGGGACGACAGCGTCAAGGCGCTCGCAAGCACCGCGGACGTGCTCACGATGATGAGCGACAAGCTCGAATGGACCAAGAACCTCGGCGATGCCTTTCTCGCCCAGCAGCCCGATGTGATGGACGCGATCCAGCGCCTGCGCACAAAGGCCTATGACAACAAGAAATTGGTAACCACCAAGCAGCAGAAGATCAGCGTCCAGACTCAGGATAACAAGCAGGTCGTCGTCATTCAGCAGGCCGATCCCGAGGCGGTTTACGTGCCGTATTACGATCCGGCGACTGTTTACGGCAGTTGGCCCTATGCCGAGTATCCGCCCTACTATTTTGGGTATCCGTCCTATATCGGCGCCGGCGTGGTGGCTGCAGGTCTCGCGTTCGGCACGGCCTGGGCGATTGGACGCTGGGGCAATTACTGGGGTGGCGGCTGCAATTGGGGCAATCGCAACGTCTACGTCAACCACCGAACCGCCAACATCAACACCGGCTGGCAGCACAATGCGGCGCATCGGGGGGGCGTGCGCTACAACAACACCAATGTTCAGCAGCGTTTTGGCAACAACAACCTGAAGGCCGGGGCTTCGGACCGGCAGGATTTCCGCGGTCGCGACGGAAATCAGGTGCTGCGTCCCAATCAGGGTGCGGGAGACCGAGCCGGCGATCGCGCAGGGGATCGTGGAGATCGTCCCGGAGCGGGCGACCGTGCGGGCACGCGGGACCGGCCCAGTGGCGGCGACCGCGCCGGCGCCGGCGCCGGCGATCGCGCCAAGAGCGGTGATCGCGCCAAGAGTGGTGGCGATCGCGCCAAGGGCGGTGGTGATCGTGCCAAGGCCGGCGGCGACCGCGCAAAGACCGCCAACCGCGCCGGCGGCGGTGCCGGCAACCGGCCCAGCGGCGGCAACCGCGGCGGCGCCATGAACGTCTCCTCCGGCCGGTCGGCAGCCGCGGCATCGGCGCGCGGACGGTCCAGCATGGCGAGCATGCCACGTGGCGGCGGCGGCGCACCGAGCTTCGCCGGGCGCGGGGGCGGCGGAGGTGGCGGATTCCACGGTGGCGGCGGCGGAGGTGGCCGCGGCGGTGGGGGTGGTGGCCGCCGGTCCGACATCGCGCTGAAGCACGACATCGTTCTGCTCGGGAATCTCGCCAGCGGGCTCGGCTACTACCGCTTCTCCTACATCGGCAGCCATAAGGCCTATGTCGGCGTCATGGCGCAGGAGGTCGAGCGTGTGATGCCGGATGCGGTGACCCGCGGCAGCGACGGCTACCTTCGGGTCTATTACGAAAAGCTCGGGCTGAAATTCCGCACCTACCGCGATTGGCTCGAGGGCGGCGCGAGGATTCCTGCGGAGGTGTCGCCATGATCGGCCTGAAGTCGCTTTGTCGCGCCGCATTGCCGGGCATCATCACGGTCGCATTGATGAGCACGGCGGCTCTCGCGCAGCAATCCTATCCGACACCGGAGGAGGCCGCATCGGCACTGGCCGCGGCGGCCAAGAGCGGCCCGCGAGATATTCTGAAAGTGCTCGGCAGATCGGCGGACGATATCGTCTCGTCCGGCGATGAGGTCGCCGACGCCGACATCCGCGCGCGCTTCATCTCGATGTACGACGCCAGGCACGCGATCAAGGCGGAGGGCAACAAGAAGGCCACGCTGCTGCTTGGGACCGACGACTTCCCGTTCCCGATCCCTCTCGTCAACACCAAGACGGGCTGGGAATTCGACGCTGACGAGGGGCGCATCGAGGTGCTTCGCCGCCGCATTGGCCGCAACGAGCTCGACGCGATCCAGACCGCACTCGCCTATGTCGATGCACAGAACGAATATGCCGACAAGGATCGCGGCGAGGGCGCTGGCGTCTACGCGCAGCGCTTCCTGTCCGCGCCCGGCAAGAAAGACGGCCTGTTCTGGCGCGACGACAGCGATCCCAGTCCTCTGGGTGCCCTGGTCGCGGAGGCATCTGCCGAAGGGTACAAGCCGGGCGAGGGGCCGGCGCCCTATCACGGCTACTACTTCCGCATTCTGAAGGGGCAGGGGTCTGATGCCCCCGGCGGCGCGCTCAACTACGTCGTAAAGAGCAAGATGATCGGCGGCTTTGCGCTGATCGCCTGGCCCGCCGAGTACGGCAATTCGGGCGTAATGACCTTCCTGGTGAACCATGCCGGGACCGTCTACGAGAAGGATCTCGGCAGCCGGACCGATTTCGTCGCCCCGCGCACCACGTTGTTCGATCCCGATCAAACCTGGAAGAAGGCGGATGCCGCAAAGCCCTGAATCGAGGGCGCGCCCGCGGGTGTCTCGCCTGACCACGATGCTCCTCTTGGTACTCGGGCTTGCCGCGCCGTGCACGCAGGCCTTTGCACAGGCCGCCGGCCATGTCCGCGCCAGGATCGTCAAGGCCGGCCTCTTGGTCGGCGGTGGCGCCGGCAGCGGCGTGCTGACCTATCGCGGCAAGACCTATCCCTTCAAGATCACCGGCATGAGCTTTGGCATCACCGCAGGCGCCACGATCGGCCGGCTCGATGGCTGGGCGTCTGGCATCCGCGACGTCGGCGATTTCGCTGGCACCTACAGTTCCGTCGGAGGTGGCGCCGCCCTGGTCGGGGGACTGAACGGCGTTCACCTGCGCAACGACAAGGGCGTCCTGATCGTGCTGCAAGGTCCAAAAGCTGGTCTGGAGTTCGCCGCCAATCTGAGCGAGATTACCATATCGCTGAAGGAGTGACGATATAGTCAATCCAGTTGCTCGGTGCGAGGCGGTGCGATCCAATGCTGAAAGCTGAAGCGCTCCGGTATGCATCCGCAACAGAGCGCGATCTTCCCGCCGTAGTCGCATTGATTCCCGCGACGCCGCGACAGCGGGCCATAGCTGTTGGCGTCGTTATCGCTATTGTCACGGTCGCGGCGCTGGTGGCGCCGTTTGCGCACATCCAGATCGGCAGAATAGACAGCTTCGTTCCGGTTCTTCAAACGGTCCTGAGCGCAGCCGATCTTCTCACGGCAATCCTGCTATTCGCCCAATATTCGGTGCAGCCGCATCGCGCGTTGCCGGCCGTTGCGAGCGGCTATCTCTTCAGTGCCTCGTTTGCATTCTTGCAGACGTTGAGCTTCCCGGGCGGCTATGCCCCAAATGGAATCATAGGTGACGGCTACAATACCCCGGCTTGGTTTTTCGTTCTGTGGCACACCACATTCGCCCTCAGCATCCTCGGGTACGTACTGCTGAAGGAGACGAACGAGACCTCCTCCAGGTCGACGCCCCCAGGAATAGCACTCACACTTGCGGGCGTGATCGGGACAGTGGCTGTGCTGTCGTGGCTTGTGACCGCCGGTGTAGAGCATCTGCCCAGCTTCTACACGACAAGCGTCACGACACAGACTCGGCTTGGCAATCAAATCAACGTCGCGCTGTTCTTTCTCGGCGCATTTGTGCTCTTGCTGCTGTTTATCCGCAGGGGGACAGTGCTTGATCTGTGGCTGATGGTGACCTTGTTGGCGTGGCTGCCCAACTTTCTGGTCGCCGCCGTCGCGAGCTCGGCGCGGTTTTCCGTGGGTTGGTATGCGGCTCGCGGCTTCGCGCTGGTCGCAAGCTGCTTGCTGCTCTCGGTCTTGCTGACCGAAATGACCGTGCTTTACGCGCGGCTGGCGAGCGCTCTGACATTGCAGCGGCGAGAGCGAGCCAACCGCCTGGTGAGCATCGACGCCGCCACCGCGGCAATTGCGCATGAAATCAGGTCGCCGTTGGGTTCGATCACGTTGAATGCTAGTACGGTTCTCAAGCTGCTTCTTGTCAAGCCTCCGCCATTGGAGGAGGTCGGCGTCATTCTCAAGGACATCGAAGACGCAAGCCTCAGGGTTGACGCGACAATCGCGAGCGTTCGCGGGCTGTTCAAGGATTCCGCCGATCAACTGGCCACGATCAGCGTCGAGGATGTTACGGGGCACGTCTTGAGGTTGCTGCAGCACGATCTGCAGTTCAACGAAGTGTCGGTCGTGACCGATTTTCGAGTTGAAAGCCCGCTGGTCCGAGCGGATCCTGCGCAATTGCAGCAGGTGATTTTGAACTTGGTGAAAAACGCAATCGAGGCGATGAGCTTCATGCCCCCTGATGGCCGCCTATTGAACGTCGGGACCCGCCTCGAAGGAGGATCATCCGTTGTCCTGTTCGTCCAAGACTCCGGGGCCGGAGTGCATCCAGAGGACCAGGGCCGCATATTTGAGGCGTTCTTCACGACCAAGCCAGCGGGCATGGGACTAGGCCTCGCGATCTGCCGCACGATCGTCGAAAGGTACGAGGGCAGCTTGGTTCTCGCTGAATCGAGCTCTCGGGGTTCGATTTTCGAGATTTCCCTCCCTGTGAGAGCGCCGAGCGCACCGTAGCAGGCATCGTGGGTTGGCACGAACCGCTTGTGGAATGGGGCGCGCAGAAGCTCGCAGCCTCTCCTCAGCTTCACCCGCGCCCCGTGATGGCTACGTTAACGCAACGGCGGTGTGTCAGGCCGCGGGACGAGAGTTCAAACACTATAACGAGAACAAGACGACCAAGGACTTCGTCGCTGCGCTTTCGGCCGAAGTCAGAATTCCGGCTTCGGGTCTGATCCAAATTATGAAAGGTGGCGATATCCGGATCCAGGGCAGCTGGGTTCACCCACAAGTCGCGATCCACCTTGCGCAATGGCTATCGGTAAAGTTCGCGGTACAGGTGTCGCATTGGGTGTATGGGCTACACGCTGCCGGAGCACTGGTGCCGGACATTTCGCATGGAAAGATGTTCTGTAAGTGGTTGTGTGATGTGCACGGCATAGATACCGACGCGCTTCCAACTTATCGGCACGTCTACGAGGACCGGTCGAAGGGTTTGGCCGAATCCTGAGCAGCTGCTTGCTGATTTCCGTCGGCATTTTCGAGAGGAGTGGCTGCCGCACCGAGCGATCGACTATTTCCGCGGACGGGATAGCGAGGCTCTGCAATATCTGCCGAAGCTAATCGTGACGAACAAGCCTAAGAAGCTGAACTGAGATCTTTTGGCCTTACAAGGAGTGGGCGCTGGACTCCGTCAGATCGGCGCCCACGGGACAGCATCAGCACGGACGTCAACAAGCTCTCGAACATGGAGGCGCATCTGCCCCGGATCTGGCGGGGCCGAGCAGGCAGGCGCTAAGCGGGCTGTCCCTATTATCGGTTGCGAGCGACTACCGCGCCGCCATCCTCAATGCTTAGGACGCCAGTCGATTTGCCAACACAGTGCCCATACGGGGATTTCTCGGGGGCCCGGAAGTTCGCCATATGTCTTTGATTTTGCTTGGTGAGCGCGCTGGGCTCGAACCCAGGACCCCGTGATTAAAAGACATGTGCTCAGGTCGTTCGTGCGTCCTTAGATCCGCTCCCTCGGGCATTGCGAACGAAGGTTGGGGGCAGGCCACAGGGCAAGTTCGCGGGCGAAACTACGGTTGCGATGGTGCTGAGGCGACCGTTGCGAACACCGTAGCTATTATTGCGGGGGCGTAAGAAAAAGCGAGTTAGATCAATAAGGTTGACAAGACACCCCTGGATCCAAAAGCACCAAACCTTTAGCGCTTTACCAAGAGCTCAGGTGGCTGCTCCATACGTCGTTTGCCTCGACTGATAAGCTTTGGTCGCAAAGCTTATCAGTCGGCAAAATTCCATAACATTCGTTCGCGAATCTCCGTTCTTGCTCGCGTAGCAGCTCGGATGTTCTTCAAACGAAGCTGAATGCTTGCTCGCGAGATGCCAAATGCGTCAGCGACCGAATCCGTCAAGGCCCGGGACCCGCTTGCGCCGCAGGCGGATTTCCTTGGCAAGGAAGACCGCCCATGCGTGCGCAAAGGGCGACCAACACCTCGCAAGGACCTTTGTTCTGTCAGGCGGTTTTCAGCCTTGACCCGGGCCACGTCCCAGGCGCCGCGGCAGAATGTACTCGACGTCAATGCTGATGCCGTCCCCGCTCAGGGGGGTCGCTGTGTAGACCGCAGAGACGGCCAATTCGAAGAAGCTCCCGATCGTGAGATAGCCGATCGTGAGCGCCGACTCTCCGCTTGGGGGCCGCCGAGCAGCAACTCCGCGATGTGGCAGCAATCGTCCATCGTCGCCGCCAGCGGTGGAAGGGTGATGAGCTCGCCGGTGTGTTGAGAGATTTTGGCTGGATCGGCGAATTTGGGCTCGCGCCCAATAACCGCGCCCGCGTTGATCAAGGGTACGAAGAATTTCGCGACCTGCGCCGGCTGACCGGTAATATTTTGAATGTTGACCTCGGTCGCGTACACGCCCGGCCGGGCGCCTGCGGTACAGCAGCAGTTCGTCTCGGTTTGTCTGCCGCACACGACCTTCACGCTGTGCACGAGGAACTCGGCTTGCGGCGGTACGGTGGCGGCGGCGAGCAATTCGCTGAACGGATGCGGGAGACGGTCACTTGCAGAGCCCGTCGGATTTTTGGCCATTTCGATCTCCACGATGGTTTGCGGAAGGCGACCTACACGCCGAACTTACGCCAGACTCGACGCAATCTTGTGAGAGATGGCTCACACACTTGGAAGAAACCGCGACAGGCCAAAGTTCCTCGCAAGCAGTGCAACGGATCGTCAGGCGACGATCACTCGATTATCCTTTGAAGTGCGACAAGAGAGGCTAAGACGAGCGCCAGGGCTCCGGCGAAAGTGATGCCAAGGAAAACATTGTGCATGGCGCCGCATCTCCTATTCATCGCTCCCCCAGCCACCTTGTTGGCGACGGAGACGAGATCATCAAATGATCCCCTCAGCCGTGTCGTCATTGGTTGCGCGCTTCAGTTCGACGACGGATCCCTCCGACAGATCGTCGGGATCGGTGCGCTCGCAGGCTGGAAAAGACAGCCTCGTGCTGGTGCAGTATCTCGCTCGAGGAACGCTTGCGCCCCTTCGGGTGCCTCATCTGTCGTGTTCGGCATTTCTGTAGGTGCGATCGCGGTCAGCGCCCAACGACGAAGTTGGGTAGTAGCATCATCGCAGTTTCTCGAGCCGGAACTTCGAAGCGTTGGTAGTCAGGGGCTCGAGGCTTGCCATCAGTTTTTCCTGCGCTCGCCCCAACCCTTCCTTCAAGCTGTCCAACAGAGTCAATTCAGCGACTGCAGGCGGAGTCGTGGCTTTGTCGTTCCTCGAGGGTTCGATATTCGTCTTTGACGCTGCATGCTGAACAGCAACCTTTTTCGAACGTTCTCGGTTTGCGAGATTCGGCCTTATCGGTACGTCACCAACCGGCGCCGGAGTTGCTGTTCTGGGAGGAGGGACGACAGCTGCAACAGCTGCTTGTGGCCATCGTTCAGCAAACTCCACGCTCGGGGGCGAGACAATCGTCGGCAAACTCGTGTCGATAATGACCCGCTCGGGTAACCGTTCGGCCGAGGCGATTCTTATGGCTGGCCTGTCGGTGGAGCCACCGGTAGGTTCCGCCTTTTGCTGCGGCAAACACCACCCCAATCCGATCAGCAATAGGACAAGGGCGCTGCCGACAAACCCGAAATATTTCGTCAACGGCATGGGTCGCCTCCCATTTGAGGCGACCTTGAAACCGGAATTCTTAGTAGATCGCTAAAGATAGATTAAAAATGGAAACGTGGTTATCAGCGATGTTGCGATGCACAAGCGACGCCATTCGACCGAAGAGGGAGACGAGCCTTATGCGCGTGGAGAGGATTCGCTCTCTCAGGCACGCAAAGGTCGGCGTCACCTCCGCTCACTTGCAAGCTAATGGCTTCGATGGCGTACAAATGCGAATGTTGCGCTGCTTACGTGTGCGGCTCCTGGAGCGAGCCTAATCACCCGAAGGCCGACTTCCTCCATAACATTGGATACCCGAACGATCCCGCGGCTTGGGAACGCAAACACGCTGATGCCTGGTGGCGTCGTCCGCCCAGGATAAACAGGCACCCACCGCCGCAGCGCGAAATCGGCGCACAAACCGGCAGCCGAGATCCGGTCTGCCGCTGCGCAGGACGCGCGCGGTCGTTCATTTCTGCGCCGGAGGAATTTTGATCCGATGTATTTCCATTTTCTGCCCGATGCCCTTCAAGTTCTGGTAGTCGCGCGACGCCGGGCATCCTTTGACGATGTCACTGACTCCGGGAGCCTCCATCACCATTTCTGTCAGGCATATTTCGTTGACACCGGCTAGACCTTGCACACGGGCGGCGATATTCACGTCCTGTCCGAAGTAGTCGATCCGGTCGTTGAGCCTTACGGCTATGGCCCTGCCTCTGTGCACGCCGATTTTAAGGCCGAGCGGCTGCGAAGCGGTTTTGTTGAATCGCGACAGCTCTTCGATCATCTCGACGGATGCAAGAACGGCATCCTGTGGACGCTCGAAGCCAGCCATGACTGCATCACCGATCGTCTTCACGATCGTGCCAGATCGCTTCCTAATTATCTTATTCAAGATGTCGAAGTGCTGACGGACGAGAAAGTAGGCATTCACATCGCCGATGCTTTCGTACAGCGAAGTCGAATCCTTTAGATCAGTGAACAGGTAGGTGATGTCGGAAACGGCTAGACTATCGCGCTCATCCACCAGTTGGGTCTTATAGAGTTCGCCGAAGCAGGGGGTGAGCAACAATCGCTTACCGGAAAGAAACGGCTCATACTCGACCAGATGGGGCTGGAACTGGGAAGGGTACTGGAGAAACCAGAAGCGGCCTCGATCCTTGGTGCGGTTCTCAATCTGGATAATATGTTTGCCTGGGCTAAGATCGGCCGTCTGTCGAAATGCAAAGCGTCCGTCGCCAAGAATCATATTCCTCGGCCCAGTGGGCCGATCCGCAACTACGAACCGGCCCGATTCGAGCTGGACCAGCGTTTCCTGGCGCTCCGCCGGTTCACCGTTCGCGAAGAAAACCAGAAGAAGCTTATGGCTAAGATCGAGCACCTCGAAACGGCCGGCTGTTACGTCGAATTCCAAGTTCAACCGCTGACCCGCCTCGATATCGGCAAATCCCCGCGAGAGTGCCGCAACGAGTCGCTCGTGTGTCATTCCGTGCGGGGGCTTGAAGTCCTTGGAGAAGTTGTAACGCAGATAGTAGTCCTGGACGGACAGCATGTCCGGATGACGATATATGACGTCGCGAACCGAACTCGAGACGGTAAAGGTGACCTGAATGTAGTCGTCAAGGGCCGCCTCATTGAGGGCGTTGCAGAATTCGCATTGGAAACGTGGATGAACCTGGTCTAGCTCACGAAAAGTGCCTGCGACCTGCGGACAGTAGGCGCAGATGAGCAGCCACTCCATCTCGAATAGGCCAACCTTCGCGGCGTGCACAAACAGCTCGATTCCTTCGGCGTCACTTAGGCCGTTGGCAGTCGCGTATTGGATAGGATTGACGCGAAAGAGATCATAGTCGCCGGAGGCGTGAATAAAACCTGCGAGATCCGGAAGGATCCGCGGCGCCCAGCTCGCTGCCGACCCGAGCTCTATGAGGCGCTGACTCAGGAGGTCTTCGTTGACTGGGGAGGGCCCTTGCATATCAGTATGATACCTCGCTCCATGCCGGCAATACTGGTTGGTCGGCCATTCGATTAGCCACGCGACAATCGACGCGGACGCTCTTTTGCCCAATTGTTTTAGTCGAACCGAGCCGGATAAGAAAAGTCAGCTCTATTGGCCTGTATCAGTCGGCAATGCGACACTTTGATCGAATAGGCAATGTCTGGTCTCCGTCCAACATGTCCATGAGAGCGGTGCAGCGCGGTTCTGGAGTTGAAGTCTAGAGCGGGCCGTCGGCGCTACGCTATGAAATAAGCTCAAGGCCCGGGCAGATGCCCCTCCCGCCCATTTCCGTCAACATTGATCGCCATATGAGCTAGATAGTCATTAGCTTGGCTCGGAGGGTCATGCGTCAACGGGTCAAACAAAGCCGTTTGAAGGACGCGGATGAAAAGCGTGACGCTCTTGGTCTTGGCATCGTGTCTGCTGGCGTTTGGTTGCAGGGCAGCGCCCAGAGGCCGGACCTTAGTCGCTCCGCCGCTTTCGCTTGCTCCGCCCTCTACTGAATAGGAGCCGGCGCCTCCGGCCACCCCTAAGAACGCTTGGCCGACAACGGCGGCGGGCTAAAGTGTCGCCGCCACGAGCGCTCGCCAAAAATTTGAGGCCTTCGGCAAAGACCAATGGCGGGCCGTTATCGCGGACGGACGCTCTCCCGCCGGGAGCGTCCGACAAGGCTTGGTCTACACCAGTGATCGGTGCGCCTTCGTCGGTCCTCAGCCCAGCCGTGGACTACGATGGCTTTAGCGTCGGCACGGTCCGACGATATTGACATGTCGGGTTATGCGGCGCGAACCATGAAGCCCCGCGTAGCAAGAGGTTCCAAGCCCAATTCGAGGGCGGATAGCATCGTGGCGCAGCACCTGGTCGAACAAGAAGATGAGGCATTAAAACGCAAGCTTTACGATCTGCCGCGGCTGCAAGTAGGCTGTCGGCAATGACGGCAGGCGCTGTTGATCCATAGCAAGCGCATTTTGATCATCGCGCAGGCCTATTGTCGGATGAAGACCTTGGCATGTGGAGGTCGCGGAGCAACGTAAAACCGTGCCTCACAGGCGAGGCACTCAAAGTGCTCCGCAATGTCAACCCGCAATCCAGATGACATTCTTCTGGACCAGCAATCCGGGCATTCTCTCTTGTTCAATGCGTCAAGAGCAACTGCGTCAGTCATTTCGAGCTCGTGGAAACTGGCTGCATCAGACCCCGAAAGAGCGACTGATGTGCTTCGCCATGACGATGGCAACATCCGTATAGCGGCCGTTTGACCAGAACTGATCGCAAATCAGCAAAAAGAATAGCGCAATAAGCGAAATCAGAATTCCCTTGCACATAGCGGACTTGTCCCTTGAAGAGACTGCCAACCGAGCAGGTATGAACTGAGAGAGACGATATGCTTCTGAAGTCGCCGCTGCGACGATCTGCAATGGCTATAGGCTGGCAAGAAGCCGTTACTAATCCGTTAACTGACCGATCCGATCGATCTTTGCCGAAGGTTGGCCTCTCGTCCGAAGCTGCTGATCTCGGAGGTCCGCTATTCGATGGCTATCCCTCGAACCTTTGCGTGCTCTTCCTGGGCGTCAACAACTATACATTCGTGAGTCGGCCGACCGTGAACTCTGAACTAAGAGCAAAGTGTGAATGTCTCGGGCGACTTGGTCAAACGAGGATAGAGTCCGCCCGGGGTGCTCAAGGTGTAACGGTCACCCTCTTGAAGACGGTGCCGCCATTGTTGGACCGGCCGCTGAAGCGGACGGTCTGCGGACCTCGCGAGGTGGCACTGAATTTCCAGATGGCAGAGCGCGTATCAGCCTCCGTTACCGTGCCAAGTGTGAGGCTGGCCGCATTTGGGAAATCCATCGCCACCCCATCCTCGCGAGTGGTCGAGACCCCGAGCAGGCTTAGACCGCTAGACGCTGCCGCCGCTGATACCTGAACCCCATATGCCTCGTAACTCGGGTTGGAAATGGTTGTCTTGATTGTGAAGGTCGAGCCGATCGCGGGGGATGTTGTGCTCGGAGTCGCCGTCATCAAAATCGCAGGCGTTGGATCGCCGCGAATGATTTTAGCAGCAATTGCCACCGGCAAGCCAAATGAGGGAGCTCTCCAGTTGATTGCTTTGAGCCGAAGAACGCCAGGAGGCGGATTGTCGATGATAAGATATTCGATGTTGTCGATGTTAGACTGCGAGGCCCCTGACGATCAAGTCCGACTTTCCAATCTGGGTACGCTAGGCGACGGCGGTCGCGGCCATTCTGGCCGCCGCCTACCTCATCCCGGGGCCGCCTGCTGCACTTCGTGCTCCAACGGTTGGATCGCCCGACGTCACGCGCGGACACAGAACCTTTCCAGCGCTCGCGACGTTTGCACAACTGGAGGAAGTGAGGACGTGTAATGAGGGCCAGAACGACATGCGGATACTGATCGTCGACGACCATCCCGTTGTCGTAACGGGCTGCCGGGCCTTGTTCGCTTCGGACCCTTCCGTCGAGATCCTGGAAGCTTTCGATGCAAAGGACGGCCACCGTGCGTACTTGAAGAAGCATCCCGACGTCACCGTGGTTGACGTGACGCTTCCCGACCTTACTGGCTTCGAATTGTCCCGGCGAATCCGCAGGGATGATCCCGCCGCCAAAATAGTCATGTTCAGCGTGAGTGAAGATCCAGCGTTCGTGGTGCGCGCTGTGGAGATGGGCATTCAGGGATATGTCTCAAAGAGCGATGATCCCCGTCTCCTGGCCAAGGCCATCCGGAAGGTTGCCGCCGGGGAGCGCTTCGTCTCACCGCGTCTGGCTGAAGCGACGACCTTCGTGGGTGCGGCGATCAAGGCCAGTCCTTTGACGCAGATGAACCGACGCGAACTCGAGATCCTGAGGCTTTTGGGTCGCGGCGACCGCATCTCAGAAGTCGCGTCCGAACTCGGCATCTCCTACAAAACTGTTGCCAACACGACTTCCATGCTGAAGTCCAAACTCGGCGCTAAAAATCACTCCGACCTCGTCCGGATTGCAGTGAAGATCGATTTGTACCGGTGAAGAGTCGTCGACTGGGATCCAGTTTTTCGGCCGTTTTCGCGCAATAGCGACATCGGAGAGAGTTCTGCTCATCAAATGCCATCGAGCGGTACGACCTCTGGACGGCCAGGGTGAGCCATATGGAGCTATCCGCACGGACTGTTTGAACTCATCGTCAGAAGCATCCGCACGAACTCCATTATCACATTAGGAACGCAATCGGCCGAGCGGAGTTAAATCGCCGCTTCTCATTTTGTGTTGCAAGGCCGAGCGAAGGAAGCCCATGCGTCGCGTTCGACTTGTGATAGCAGATCGACATCCCATTGTTCTGCAGGGTTTTGTATCGCTACTCGAAGCGCAGCCCGATTTCGAAGTGGTTGCGTGCTGTCTTGATGGAGCTAGTTGCCTTGCGGCTATTCGCAGCTTGACCCCCGATGTGGTGTTACTGGAGGACGGGTTCACAGATGTAACCGCCTCCGACATCCTCGCCGTCGTGGACGACGAAGGCCTTTCCTCCCGGCTGGTGTTCTTTACTGCTACTGTCGCCTGCGGCGATCTTGCCAGGGCACTGGCGACCGGTGCTTGCGGCGCGATTTCGATGAACGCCAAACCAGAAGCGCTGGTGCAGTCCCTGAGGCTGGAAAAACCCGGGTCCGACCTGGCTAGGGTCGGTAACGAAGCTAATGGGATCGCCTCGTTCGGCAATAACGTTCTGGCGGTTCTGACCGTCAACGAGCAGACGATCATGGATCTCGTCGCCGAAGGTTTGTCGGACAGTGAAATTGCTCGGATGCTCGGTGTCTCTCCGGAGATCGTCAGGATTCACATCGACCACGCGCGACAGAAGCTCGGAATCAAAAGCCGGACGGAGCTCGCCGCGCTGGCACTGTCGCGCCGTTATGGCGCGATGAGTATCCTGGCAGTTGCGATCTTGGCAGCATTGGACGATTCGCTCGGTCACGCCGCAACCGAAAGTTGCACGGTCATGGCCGAAAACGCGTGCGCGGAGGTGGTCACCATCAAAATCAGTCGCAAGGAAGCAGTATCAGGCGGGACCCCGGCCAGAGGCGCGACCAAGGACCGCGCCGGCGCCGCAACTGGGACGTCATCGCCGACCGGCAAAATCGTCGATCCCTTGGCCGAGATTGCCGCGAGCCTATTTGCGCAGGCAACACTCAACGCGCCGAGGCCGGGTTCGAGCAGCTACAGCATCTTCATGGCTGCAGCTTTCGCCGCCTTGATCTACGAGCTCGA